>JALHSU010000275.1 GCA_022865345.1 Candidatus Zixiibacteriota bacterium | reverse complement strand
TGCTTTCGGTTTTGACCAGAAGCAATATTTTCTCAGGCATAACGGTTCTTTTTGTGGGAATTACCTTTTTCATTGTTTTCTTCTTCCGGGATCCGGAAAGAAAGATTCCTCAGGGAGAAGGCGTAATCCTTTCTCCTGCGGATGGGAAGGTTGTGGAGATTGCACCTTTTTCTGAGAATGGTTTTTTAAATTCAGGCGGCACCAAGGTTTCGATTTTTTTGTCTTTGTGGGACGTGCATATAAACAGAAATCCGATAAGCGGGGTGGTCAAGTATTCGAAGTATACTTCCGGCAGCTTTAATGCGGCGTTTAAAGAAAAAGCCTCCTCTGAAAATGAACAAAACGAGCTGGGGCTGGAAAATGACCGGGTTAAACTTATCCTGAAACAGATTGCCGGGACTATTGCCCGCAGGATTGTCTGCCGAATAAAAGAAGGAGACCAGGTTAAAATCGGAGAGAGGTTCGGGATGATAAAGTTCGGCTCCAGGGCTGAGCTTTTTCTGACGGAAAAGGTTAAAATTTCAGTGAAGTTAAATCAAAAGGTCAAAGCCGGGGAAACGATAATCGGGACTTACGACGTGTGCCATCCCTGGCCAGAGAGCGGGACGTTTGGTTAAAGCTGTAGTTGCTCGATTTATCGAGCAGAGATACCCCTCCCTCGATGGGAGGGGATAGGGAACTAAGCCCAATGAATTGGGCAACTACATGAGAAGATTTGGATGAGAAACTTTAGCTGGTTGTTGGTCTAAGACCAACAACCTGGCCTGAACCCGCCCTGTTGGTCTGGAGACCAACAGGGAGCAAAGAAATTGTAGTTGCTCGATTTATCGAGCAGAAATATCCCTCTCTTGATGGGAGGGGTAGGGGAGGGTGACCCCTCTCCCGCAAGCCGATAAAAGTATTACGGTCCTACGGAGGCTTCGCTCCTCGTAGAGGGGAGAGGGAACTAAGTCCAATGAATTGGGCAACTACACCAGAAGACTTAGATGAGAAACTCTGGCTGGTTGCTGGTCTCCTGACCAACAACCTGTTCCGGACCTGCTCTATTGGTCTGGAGACCAACAGAGAGCCAAAGGGTTTTAGATGAGAAACTTTAAAGGGATTTTTCCGGGCGTCTTCAGTATGGGGAATATGCTCTGCGGGTTTTTATCCATCCTGCAGAGCTTCGAGGGCGAAGCCACCCATGCGGCCTGGCTCATAGTCCTGGCTGGTTTTTTTGATGCCTTAGACGGTAAGATCGCCCGCGTTTCCAGGAGCGCATCCAGGTTCGGAATCGAGCTGGATTCTTTTGCAGACTTCGTCTCCTTTGGAATAGCACCGGCAGTCATCTTTTATTCCTTCAGGCTTTTCATCCTCGGAACCTGGGGCTGGCTGATCGGGTTTGTTTTCATAATCTGCGGAGCTTTCAGATTAGCCCGTTTTAATATTCAGGCCAAGTTAGAGGATAAACCGTATTTTATCGGTCTGCCCATACCGGCAGCAGCTATAACCCTTTGCGGATATACGCTTTTCTCCTACGAGCTCTGGGGAGAGCTTAGGTATCCCGAAGTCTTAGTCACCCTGATCATAGTCTTCTCCGCGCTTATGGTCTCCGGCATAGAATATTTTGCCCTGCCCAGATTTTCCTTGAATTCCAGGAAAAATATGATTAAACTTATATTGATCCTGGGAGCTTTGATTGCGGTACTGATAAGACCAAAATTAGTTATCTTTCCCATAGGGATTATCTATGTGCTCTCCGGAATTGGAAGGGAAATTTATTATATAGTGCATGTCGAGCCAAAGATAGATGATAACCTTTTGAGGCGCAGAGAGGAAAAGTTCAAAATAGATAAGACAGATTTATCCTGAAAAATAAGGTCAATAAAAAGAGAAGAATATGAGCAAAGAAAAAAAATCATACCGAGCCACAGTTTACGTAAGATTAAAGGAAGGTGTCTTAGACCCTCAGGGCACCACCATAAAAAGGGCTTTGGGAGATATGGGGTATAAGGGAATTGAGGAGATAAGAAGCGGAAAATTCTTTGAGATAAGCTTCCTCTCGAATAGCAAAAAAGAAGCCCTGAAATTGGTCGACGAGATCTCGGATAAGCTCTTAGCCAATCCGGTCATAGAGGATTTTAAGGTGGAGATCTAAGATGAAATTCGGAGTGATCATCTTTCCCGGTTCCAATTGCGACTATGATGCTTATCAGATTATAAAAACTATAATGCAAGAGGAGGTGGAGTTCCTCTGGCATCAGGATAAAGACCTGAATGGTTGTGATTGCGTGATCCTGCCAGGTGGCTTTTCCTACGGGGACTATCTCCGCACCGGAGCGATTGCCCGGTTTGCCCCGATTATGCAGGAGATATTCAACTTTGCGGAAAAAGGAGGGCTGGTTATTGGGATCTGCAACGGTTTTCAAATCCTCTTAGAGGCGGGCCTTCTGCCAGGAGCAATGCTTAGAAATTCATCTTTAAGGTTCGTGTGTAAGTGGGTTCATATAAGGGTCGAACAGGAGAACACCCCTTTTACCAACGACTGTCAAAGATCTCAGGTTCTGAAGATACCTGTAGCTCATACTGATGGTAATTATTTTATCCCAGAGGAAGGACTAAAGAAATTAAAAGAGAACAACCAGATAGTCTTTCACTACTGCAGTCCCCAGGGGAAAATCGACCCTGAATATAGCCCAAACGGGGCACTGGAGAATATCGCGGGCATCTGCAACCTGAAAAGGAATGTCTTAGGAATGATGCCTCACCCGGAAAGAGCCGGGGAGATGATTTTAGGCTCAGAAGATGGGAAACATATTTTCAGTTCCATTGTAAATTTCGTAAAAGGGAAGGTAAATTGAAGAAATCTGAGATAACTTCAATCGTGATTGCATTGCTTTTAGCCGCAGTCATCGGCGGGCTGATCGGCAGCTTGATAGGCTCCTTCATCCCTGAGGGCGCAGTCAAGATTCTTTTCGATAAAAGTATTGACATAGGTTTCAAAGCCATCTCTTTTGATTTCTATTCTATATCTTTGACTTTCGGGCTGATGGTTAAGATAAATTTTGTCTCAATTTTGATGGTTATCCTGGTAATAATCTATTTCAGATGGTGGTACTTATAATAAAAGGTTATAGGTGGTAGGTAGTAGGTAATAGATAATAGATAATAGGAAAGAGAAAATGGGAGTTTTTTCGGAAAAAGATATAAAAAAGATTTCTGCCTGTCTTGAGCCTGAATCTGTCTGTCAGGAAAAAGATCACCACCGGTTGAAAATCGCTAACCCCAAAGGGAAGAGAAGCGTAATTTTAGAGCTTTACCCGGAGGTGACCCTGGGGAAAACCAAAGGTCCTTTGGTTGTGGTTTATACCTCCAACTGCCATTTGCAACTTCATAATGTCTCCGGTTATGTGATCAGCGAGGAATTGGGAGAGGTAACTTTTGTGGGGGAGGATGTAGGTAAAATCTCGGGGCTGGTGGTGGAAAAAGACGCTGGCTGTGCCTTCTACGCTAATGTGAAAAGGGAGCTTATATCAGGAGATTTCACCAGATTGGGAGTGGAGGTGATGCTCTCCGGCGTTGCGCTCTCTTTGGCTGAGGAGGTTTTAGAGAAGAAAAAGGAATCTTGAATCGGTAGCACAGACATTCCTGTCTGTGCATCATTGTCAGAGAGCGACGCCTGTCCTACGGAGGCGTAGCCACAAGAATATCTGACCTATCATGTTTTAGGTAGCGGAAACCTTTAGGTTTCCATTCTTTTTATGTAAAAATGGAAGGCTGAAGTCTCAAGACCTTGAGGCCTTCCGCTACAAATAACGTCCGGGATAAACCCGGACGCTACAAAATACTTAAGATATTTTTGTCAAGCAATCTTTCTGATATGCTTAACCTACAGGACCGTTTTACCTCTTGTAGTATCTCTTCACCAGCTTTCCTGTCCACTCAAGAATATTTGCTTTGCTCAGACGTTTTATAACTTGCGGAATAGCTTTTGGCACACCTTGCGGCTCCAGATATTTTTTTCTCATCTGGTCCAGACCGAAAATGACTGAGCCGGGAGTTCCATCAGAAACGACCTCTTTTACGTTCCTCCCAATTGCAGATGCCAGCTGTTGCTCTTCTTCTGCAGATAGCTTTCTCAGTTCGGTTTTATTGCTCTGACACTGAAAGAGCAGGTTGACCATCTCCTTTTGTCCCAGAACCTGGCCCGATTCTTTACCGCTTCTACAAGTGGTGATAATTTTGAGTTCTTTGGATTTTTTTCTCAGAGTGTTAATCAACTCGTCCAAATTAAACTTGCCTGAATATTTTTCCAAATCGTCTAAAAATAGAACTATACTTTTTTTGAAGAATGGAAACTTGAGATGCTGGATTTCCATTTTCTCATAAGCCGGCTTCAAGAGATACAGGTCTTTTAACTTCTTAGTTGATTCATAAGCCGCTCTCGTTTTACCGCTATTAGGCATGCCGGTGATAAAGGTAACGTTCTTGTCTTTCAGGCATTTTTCAATTTCCCTGTCGCTTTCCCTGAAGATGTAGAACGGGTAGTAGGTGTAGATTCCAAAGTCGGAGGGTTCCAAATTGCTTACCGGCTTATAGACTTGAAAATTTCTCTTAAAATCCTTTACCCTTTGCCAATGCCAATTGATGAAATACAGGAGAATTACCAGCAGTACAAGGAAAGCCAAACCCATAAAAATCTCTGTGCGGAAGGTCAAACTATAAGCTGGAAAATAGGGATGGGATATAAGATAATTTAAAATGAAGCCCAGTATAAGAATTACTATGGAGGGAAGAAGTTGCCTGGACAGCCAACTTATAAAAGTCTTCATTTATTCCCCTTTATCATTCAGGAATCTTTTGGGAATTTTAATCTTTTTTGCAGGGTTAGTCAAGACATTTTAAGCAGTTTGCCAGGCAATCTTTTGGATAGGCTTGACCTACAGGACTACGTTGATAAAAGGAATATGGCTTATGTAGAGACGCTTGGCGATGCGTCTCTACATAAAATAAAACCGTTTTGAGGGTAAGGCGGATTACCGAAACAATGTAGCGGAAACCTTGAGGTTTCCATTCTTTATTATATAAAAATTGGAAGGCTGAAGCCTTCCGCTACAAATGAAATAATGTCCGGGATAAACTACGAGAAACTGATCCGTAGACCGGACGCAACTAAATATAAATAAAAAAGCCCCCTTTACGGGGGCTTTTTTCCGAAGGGCAAATCAGGTTGTGGTTGGGGAAGGGATTAGATACTTCTTTGCCTGAAAAACACAGCCGAAACCAACGAAAAGAGCTAAAAGATAGAATATCCAGTGGAAATAGGGAATTAAGAACAGGATATATAGAATTATAAGTCCCACCAGCAAAGACCAGACCGGGGCTGGAATGCCATTGGTTTTGAAAAGCTGTAGGACCCTTTCACCCAGGGCATACCCAACAAAAATCTTGGCAATATAGAAAAGAACCAGATAAGCAAATAGAACAATTATCGATATGGGGATACCGATAACTGTGAAAAGCAAGATGACGATGGCAATCGGTATGCAGATCACAAAAACAAATCCTAAACCCAGATTTTTCAGGAAATCTTTAAACACCGATTCTTTAGCTGCCTTGATCTCTTTTTTGGCTATAAACAGCATGAAAAGCCCGGTCAAAAAGGAGGCACAGAAGAACAAGAACTTCCAGAAGAGCTTACCCATGGTCAATCCTGCTTTCTTCTTAGGGGTGATCTTGATCCACTTGGTTTCTCCGGTTATCTGGGCACCTTTTTCGATCTTGGCTTCCTTTTTGCTTTTATAATGTAAGTTTCCATTTATCTTAGCATCCGGCATTATACTTATCTCATCCGCTTTTATATCCACATTTCCGTTTATAATCCCGGATATGACCACAGAACCAACGCCTCCCCTTAAACCCTTGTCAATTTTACCGGAAATCTTCAACTCTCCGCAGAAGGCGATAACATCTCCGCCAACCTCAGAGCCTCCCTTGAGATTGATTGTCTGGGCAAACCCCAGGAAATTTCTTTTGAGCTTGCCATTAAAGCTGATGTTCTGGGCAGCGCCCCAGAAGCTGCCTCCTAACTCTCCGGAGATATCCAGGTCCCGGGCAGCAGACATTAGGTTCCCTCCGACCATACCCTTGCTGGTAAGGGTCTGGCTGGCAGAAACAAAGTCGCCATCCACTTTGCCGGAGAATTTGATGTTATTCCCGGAAACAAAATAGTCATCCTGGATCAGGGTCGACTCCGGGATGACTATATTTTCACCACCTTTCAACTCGATTGCCTGGATCAACTGAGGTAAAAGAATTGAAAAGAGGAGTAAAAAGAGAACTGAAAGCGTCAGGAATTTGAGCATTTTTCCTCCTTTTTTAACTCTATCTAATGTTTACGAGTAAAAATTCCTTTGGTTTCAAAAAGTTTTTTATTAATATATATGATTGATTTTCCAAAGGTCAATTGTTTTTTTATTCAAGGGAGTTTAAGAGATGGAAGAAGAAAAAAAAGACAAATCAGAAGTTTGTTTTCCTGAATACCCAAAAGCTTTTATCCTGGGACGTTTAATATTGCTGGTTGTTATCTTTGGTTCTGGGGTTTATATCTTCTATCAGCTTAAGACAGAGTTGTCGTTTATCTATGTCTTTTACAGTCTTTTAGCTCTTAGTTTAGTCCTCCCCTTATCCAGATGCGTTTTTTGCTCCTATCATGGCAAGCTCTGCAATGTGGGCTGGGGCAAGGTTGCCGGTTATCTTTTCCCCAAAAGGTCTGAGGACAACTTTACCTCAGGATATGATTATATGTTGTTTATCTATCCAATATGGCTCTTTCCTTTATTAGGAAGCCTGGTGCAACTGGCAAGATTCAGAAGTCTGTTCTGGCTGGTTTTTTCCCTGGGGTATATTTTAATATTAATTCTGGAGAAAGCTTACTTGAAAAACTCAGGGTGCAGGTTTTGCTCTCAAAGAAAGAGCTGTCCTGGTATACCATTTAATTCAAAAGATATGACCTAAAAAGGTGCAATGAACGAGTCTGCTTCTGTTCTTTTTTCCTGGCTGGCAGATATTTTAAATCTCTTCTTTTTACGGTTTTTTCCCAGGGGGATACCCTGAGATTGGATGATAAAAAACCGTTCTTTTCTCAAACAACAAATCATAGGAAAGATTATATTCATATGCCGATACTCCTTGTGGCTGAAGCTCTTAAAGGGTTTTTTCTGAAAAACTAATCCCGAAGTGAATATCAGATTTCTGCATTATGCCGATAAAAAAAGTAAACTCTGACACTTAAGAGATAGTCTAAAAAGCCGTCTAATGAATAATTATCCTTTTCAAAGAACTAACTGGGAGACCTATTTAGGGGCAAATAACCTTTTCTTTTTTGCCAGGAGTCTGCTTTTTCTGGGACTCTGTATCTGGCTTTCGTTTATCCCGGTCTCCCCTGGACACACTCCTCTTTATAACTGGGGTTTGCTGGTAATTTACCTTTTACAGCTTTTTGGACTTTACTTTTATGTCAGCAAGCTTAAACCTACCACTACCCAATTCTATAACTTCACCTCTCTTTTTGACCTGGTTTTTATAACGCTTCTGGTTTTGTACACTGGAGGCATAACCAGTGATTTCTATCTGCTGTACTACCTTTCGATTTCCTTAGGCGCATACCACTTAGGATTCAGCTCCGGGCTTTTCCTGGCCTTTTTAGCCAGCCTTTTTTATCTGGGCAGTAATATTCCTCATCTAAAAGAGATTTTCCTGGGAGATCTAATGATAAGGATCTCTTTGCTCTGGGTTTTTGCCGCAGGGGTGGGGAAGCTTTCCACTTTTTTGAAAACCTCAGAGGCAAAGCTGATGCAGGTGTTTGATACTTTAAACCAGAGGACCTCTGAGTTGGAGAAATCCCAGGTTCAGATAGAAACGGTCTATGAAGCCAGCCGTTCACTGGGGGAGATCTACAAATTCGAGCAGGTGGTGGACGAGATTTTGGAAATAGCCCATAAGGTATTGAGGTATCAACATTTTTCCATTTTGCTTTTGGATAAAGAAAAAGAGGTTTTTCTCCTTAAAGGAAAAATAGAATGCGACCAGAAGCTCAAACATTCAGACCCTCCTCATATTCCCCTTACCGGGATAACCGGCTCGGTGTTAAAAGATAACAAAGGGGTCAGGATCTACGAGGTTAAGGATGATCCTCGATACATACCGGGGCTGGAAGGTGCTCACTCTGAAATGGCAGTGCCGATGATTTCCCAGGGGAAGATAATTGGAGTTTTGAATGCCGAGTCCAAAAAGGTGGGAGCTTTTTCAGAGCAGGATCAGAAAATCTTCTCCATATTGGCCAGCTCTGCCGCTATGGCATTGGAGAACGCCAGCCTGCACCAGAAGATGGAGGAGCTTACCGTTATCGATGAGCTTACCGGGATTTATAACTATCGCTACTTTGTGGGGAAGTTAGATAATGAATTCAAGAGGGCCAGAAGGTATCATCAAAGTCTGTCCCTGTTGATGATTGACATCGACTGGTTTAAAAGGTATAATGATACTTATGGACACCTTTTCGGCAACCTGATCCTGAGAGATTTAGCCAAAACGATTAAAGTGTGCATCAGAGACGTGGACATCCTTGTCCGCTACGGCGGTGAGGAGTTTGTGGTGATACTGCCACAAACCGATAAAGAGGATGCCCGGCAAATAGGTGAGAGGATTCGCTCCAAAGTTGAACAGACCCAGTTCGAGGATGAAAAGAGAAGGCTTAAGGTCAAATTGACCGTAAGCTTGGGTGTTGCCACTTTTCCGGAAAACGGAACTGATCAGGAGGAGCTGATTAAGAATGTGGACCAGGCTTTATATTTAGCCAAATGGAAAGGCAAAAATTTAATCTGCACTCTATAAGGGAAAAATTGGACTACCCAAAGCTTGGTCAACTCTTTTCCCTGGGATATCAGGGATCAGAGCCCTCAGTTGAGTTCCTGAATCTGATCCAGAAGTATCAAATAGGGGGAGTGATACTTTTTTCGGCAAATATTAAAACCAAAGAACAGCTCAAAGAAAGTATAGAATTACTGCAAGGAAAGGCAGAAATCCCTCTGTTTGTGATGATAGATCAGGAAGGGGGTAGAATTAACCGGATAACAGAAAACTTTCCGGTTTTCCAGTCGAATCTTTTTTATGGAGAAAACAGGGATAAAAAGGGGGTTTTCAAAGCTTATTCCCAGACTGCGAGGGAGTTAAAAAAACTGGGTATAAACGTAAATTTAGCTCCAGTAGTAGATGTGCTCACTAATCCTTCTAATCAAGTGATAGGTGACAGGTCATTTGGGTCTGATCCTGCGCTGGTGGCAGAACTTGGTAAGATTGCAATTCAGGCGATAGGAGAAGAGGGGGTCTTTGCCTGTGCCAAGCACTTTCCAGGGATTGGTGATATAACAGAAGATCCGCACAGCAATTTACCTTTCAATCACAACTCCGGAGAGAGGTTCGAGAAGATAGATTTTCTTCCTTTTAAAGCGGCTATTTCCCATGAAGTAGATTTCATAATGAGTACGCATGTTATCTCGACTGAGCTTGATTCTGAATTTCCAGCCACCTTGTCGAAAAAAATCTGCTCCGATATTTTAAGAAAAGGACTGAATTTTAAAGGAGTTCTGATCAGCGATGATATGCAGATGAAAGGGATGAGGAATAACTTTACCTTAGAAGATGCCTGCTATCAAGCCTTTGAATCCGGGCACGATATGATTTTGATTTCTGAGAATTTAGAAGAACAAACTAAAGTGATAGAGCATTTCGAGAAGAAGATAAAAAATAAGGATTTGAATCTTTCCCGATTCTCCGAGACTAGAGGCAGGATTTTGGCTTTAAAAGAAAAAATTTGTAGTTGAGGTTAAGTTGAACCTTAAAAAGCTTTTAAGAAAAAAAAGGTTAAAAGTCTTAGGACTTATGTCCGGCACCTCTGCTAACGGGATAGATGCCTGTATAGCTGAAATCGAAAGAAAGAAGGCCGGAATCAGAATAAGACAAATCGGGTTCAGGACCTTTGAGTTCCCATCTTCTTTGCAAAAGAAAATCCTGAAATTGTCTGACCCGGGTTATCAAAATATCGACCAGGTAATCAGGCTGGACTTTCTTTTAGGAGAGTATTTTGCGGGTGCGGCTAAAAAGATGGCTCAAGGTTGCGGTCTGGATATAAAAGATATAGACCTTATCGGCTCACACGGCCAAACAGTAAGGCATCTTCCTCAGCTTAAGAAAATGGATGGCTACCTTATCAGGGGAACTCTGCAGATCGGGGAACCCCACATAATCTCAAGCAGAACTGGAGTCATCACAGTGGCTGATTTCAGAAGAAAAGATATCGCAGAAGGAGGTGAAGGTGCACCTTTGACTCCTTTAGCCCATTTTTACCTTTTCAATAAAAAAGAAAAAATTCAGGGAGTCTTAAATATAGGAGGAATAGCCAATCTTACTTTCCTCCCCAGAGGAAAGAGAATAGAAAAAGTCTGGGGGATGGATACCGGTCCCGGGAACATGCCGATAGATAATCTGATGAGGAAGTTCTTCAAAAAAAACTATGATAAAGACGGGGAGACTGCATTTAGGGGTAAAATCATCGAGCCTGTTTTAGACCATTATCAGAAGAAAATTCTTTTCCTGCTGAAGAAGAGAAAGAGCACAGGCAGAGAAGATTTCGATGAAAAGTTTACTGAAGATTTCGTCAGAAAAACTTTAGAATATACCAGCAAGCCTGAGGATATGATAAGGACAGCGAGTGAGCTGACGGGAAGATCAGTTTATCAGGCTTACGAAAACTTTTTTAGATCTGGTGAGCAATTAGAGGAGCTTATCCTATGTGGGGGCGGAGCTTTTAACCGATATATATTTAAAAGACTTGAAAAGCTTTTCCATCCGGCTAAGGTGTATGTTTCAGATGAACGGGGTTACAATCATAGCTCAGTTGAATCTCTCTCTTTTGCAATCTTTGCCTTTCTTACCTACTTACAGCTGTCAGGAGATAGTTCACCCTTTACGGATATATGCCAGTCAGCGATCTCGGGGAAGATGTGCCTGCCTTAACAAATAGCCGACTTAAAATACTGGTAATCAGGCTGGCATTAGTTCTTGTTTCGATTTTTATATATAACTGCGCCCAGATGCCTCTTTACCGGGAGGAGGTCCATTATCATAGACTTAAATACCCAATTGTAAGGGTCAAGCTTTTGGAAACCAAAGAGAAGCTACAAGTTTCTCCGGATGGCTCATTTGTCATCAAATGCTATACTCGGAAAGATAAGCAGAAAGACTCGGAATATTTCTCTTCCACCCGGATCTGGTTAAAGTCAAATCAGGCTGGGATAGCCCTGGGTGCAAATGAGAATGACGAGCTGGAAAAAAACCTTCAAAAAGCAGTCATTGAGCCCAGGGGTAAAAATCAATGGTTTTACCTGAACGGCAAAAGATACAGGGGCATACTGGAGGTTAACTACTCACCCCAAGACACTGCCGCTTTAGCTTTGAATTTAGTCTACATAGAAGACTATTTAAAAGGAGTTCTCCCGGCGGAAATCGGTAACTGGAGTGAAAAGGAATTAGAGGCTTTAAAGGCTCAGGCGATAGCGGCAAGGACTTATGCCCTTAACTCTTTAGGAAGCTCTAAAGAAGAAGGATACAACTTAGAATCCACTGTAGCTGATCAAGTCTATGCCGGTGCAGATTATGAGGACCAAATAGCTAATCTGGCAATTAAAAAGACTCAGGGTATGGTTTTAAGCTATGATGGCAGATTCATAAAAGCACATTACCATGCTAATTGCGGTGGCTGGACCGAGAGCATAGAAGAGATCTGGAATAAACCTCCGGAGCCATATTTATTTTCTCTGGGAGATGACGATTTCTGCTCCTGGGCTAAGAACGCCTCCTGGCAGGAAAGCTGGTCAAAAGAGGAGTTAGAAGAGATTGTCTCCACATATTTAAAAGCTTACCAGGAAGTGCCCCAGGGGGGGATCGGGAAAATCTTAGATCTTCAGGTTCAGAAAAGGTCTCCTTCGGGCAGGGTCTCTGTGTTGGAATTAAAGACTGATAAAAAGGTCTTCAGATTAGAAAAAGATAATATCAGATGGGTTTTGAGGAGAGAAAAACCTCCACATCCCATTCTTCCCAGCACCTTTTTCGATATCGAACTGATGAGAAATCCATCTGGTGAACTGGAAAAAATCATATTCAGAGGCTCTGGTAATGGACACGGAGTTGGAATGTGCCAGACCGGAGCTCTGGGAAGAGCTCGCGCTGGGCATACTTATAAAGCCATATTGTCTTATTATTACAGGGGAGCAAAAGTAGTAAAGATTTACTGAACCGGGCTTCTTTTTTTCAAAAATATAAAAAAAACACTTGACAATCAGAGATGAGTTTCTTTAAATTCTTGAAACTTTAAATGTTATAAGCAGGACTACATAAAGAAAAAGGAATTTTAACTCAAGATAACTGAGGGGGTGATACCCAAGAGAAAAACAAGTTTTTGAAACGGGGCAGATTTTGAATTCATAACCTTAAAAAGGAGGTCGGAAAGTGAAGAAACTAACCTTGTTACTTGGGGTAATAGTGTTAGTTCTTACTTTGAGCGTTGTTTCATACCCCATTGAGATGAAGGGTATGGTTGGGGTGGGGGTACACGGTGGACTTTGGAAACCGGTCCTGACTGATCACTCAGACATCTGGACAGTGGGGTTCGACGGCGGAGTTACCGTGAAGTACGGTATTCTTAAGAACCTGGCAATTGGCGTGAGCGGATCCTATCTTTACACCTGGGAGGCAAAACTGGACACAGAGTCCAAGCTGAAAGATGGAGCCAAATTCACTTTCACTAAAGCTGATAGTGCTTGGACTTACCAGCACATACTGGCCGAGGCAGCTGTTTACTACTACTTTTTGCCAGAGAAGAAATTCACTCCTTACATTTTTGGAGGTGGTGGAGTCTCGATTTGGAAAGTAAAGGATAATAACGGGGATCCGGTGTTTTTCTTCCCAGACACGTCGGGCGGCCTGGCAGAGTCGGTTGAGGTAAAGGACCAGGAGATCACCGCATTAGTGGGAGCAGGTATCGAGTATTATCCTTCGCCGCAGGTGGGCATTAATATCGGCGCCAAATTCCATTATCTGACTCGTTTATTAACCAGCTTCAAAGATGAAAAAGACGTGGTGGGAACAGAAGCGGGCCAATTGGACCTTCCCAAAGGGATTTTGGAGGCGTTCGTCGGAGTCAACTACTATTTTGGAAAGCCTAAGGATTCGGACAAAGATGGTGTGCCGGATAAGACTGACCAGTGCCCGGATACTCCTATCGGCTGTATAGTGGATGACAAAGGCTGCCCAATGGATGCAGACAACGATGGAATCTGTGATGGCTTAGACAAATGCCCAAGCACACCTAAGGGGTGTAAGGTTGACGCAACTGGTTGTCCGATGGATTCAGATGGTGATGGAGTTTGCGATGGTGTGGATAAATGTGCAGATACACCTAAAGGGGTGAAGGTGGATGCAGCAGGCTGTCCGCTAGATGCAGATGCAGATGGAGTGCCGGATTATAAGGATAAGTGTGCAGACACTCCTAAAGTTTGCAAAGTAGATGCTAATGGTTGCCCATTAGATTCAGACAAAGATGGAGTTTGCGATGGTCAGGATAAATGTGCGGATACTCCAGCCGGCAAAAAAGTTGATGCTACTGGCTGTCCAATCTCTGAGTTCATACCCGAGCCAGAGAAACCGGTGATTCTACACGGTGTCAACTTTGAATTCAACAAATCTCTGCTGACTTCCGGATCTAAGACCATCTTAGACCAGGTAGCATCTAGTTTGATAGATCGGCCGGATGTTAAGGTAGAAATCGCCGGACACACTGATTCCAAGGGTTCGGATGCCTACAACCTTAAGCTCTCTAATGCACGAGCCGATGCAGTGATGCAATACTTGATCAGTAAGGGAGTTAAGGCTGATAACCTGACTGCTAAGGGTTACGGGGAGACCCAACCCATCGCGGACAACAAGACCGATGAGGGCCGTGCTGAAAACCGAAGAGTAGAGCTGAGGCGAATGCAGTAAATCGGCAGAGTAAAAATTGTTCAGAAGTAGTGGCCAACATGTATAAAGAGGAGAAGGGCATCCAGCAGATGCCCTTCTTTTTTCAACAACTTCTATTAAGATTTTTTGGAATGAAAAAAGTTAAAACAATACTTTTTTTACAAATCAACGAAGGAGGTGATATCTAAACGGAAATAATTAATCATTCTTTAAAGTTGTTTAGAATTCAAAACTTTGAAAAGGAGGTCAGAAAGTGAAGAAACTAACCTTGTTACTTGGGGTAATAGCGTTAGTTCTTACCTTGAGCGTTGTTTCATACCCCATTGAGATGAAGGGGATGGTCGGATTGGGTGCTCAGGGAGGGTTGTGGAAACCGGTTTTGACTGATCATTCGGATATCTGGATAGTAGGACCTCAGGGTGGGGTTACCCTGAAATATGGCGTTCTGAAGAACTTAGCCATAGGCATAACTGGATCCTATCTTTACACCTGGCAGGCAAAGCTGGAAGGCAGTAAACTGAATGATGGAGCTGGATTTACTTTCGCTAAAGCAGATAGCGCTATGACTTATCAGCACACAATGATTGAAGCAGCAGCGTACTACTACTTTATGCCGGAAAAGAAGTTCACTCCATTTGTCTTTGGAGGCGGTGGCGTCTCCATCTGGAAGGTAAAAGATTTTAATGGCAATCAGGCGTGGTTTAAACCTGACCCGCCTATGCCGGGGAAAGCAGATTCAGTAGAGTGGAAAGACCAGGAGATAACTGCTTTGATCGGAGCAGGTGTCGAATATTATCCTGTGCCTACCTTAGGCCTTAGCATTGGTGGTAAGGTCCATTATTTGACCAGACTTCTGACCAGCTTCAAAGATGATAAGGAGGTAGTCGGAACAGGGGTCGGCGAATTGGATTTGCCCAGAGCTATTCCAGAAGCGTTCATCGGGATCACCTATTATCCGAAATGTAAGGATTCAGATAAAGACGGCGTCTGCGATAAAAATGACCAGTGTCCGGATACTCCTTTAGGCTGCGTAGTGGATAAGGTCGGGTGTCCCCTGGATTCGGATGGTGATGGAGTCTACGACGGTCTGGATAAATGTGCGAACACTCCTAAAGGATGTAAGGTGGATGCCAACGGTTGTCCGATCGACTCGGACGGCGACGGAGTCTGCGATGGTCTGGACAAGTGTCCTAACACTCCCAAGGACTGCAAGATCGACAACGAAGGCTGTCCCGTAGATTCTGATGGAGACGGCGTGCCCGATTGTCTGGACAAATGCCCGAACACTCCTAAGGATTGCAAGGTGGATAAAGACGGCTGTCCCATAGATTCGGATGGCGATGGGGTCTGCGACGGTCTGGATAAATGCCCCGATACCCCCAAGGGTGTTAAGGTGGATGCTTCTGGTTGTCCGCTGGTGAAGCCAATCGAGCAGAAGATAACCCTTCACATATTGTACAAGTTGGGCAGCGCGGAGATCGATGAAGCCAATAAGGCTATCCTGGATGACCTTGCCACAAGACTGCAGACTTATAAGGATGTAAAGCTGGATATAGGCGGCTATACGGATGCCACGGGAACTGCTACAGCCAACAAGAAGCTCTCTCAGAAAAGAGCCGAGAAGGTGATGGAATACTTAATCTCCAAGGGAGTGGAAAAGGAAAGACTGACCGCTATGGGATACGGTGCTACCAACTTCATAGCTGATAACAAGACCGACGAAGGAAGACAGGAGAACCGCAGAGTGGAGATAGTGCAGAAGTAATCCCCTCTAAGGGATCTATTTTTGTAGGGGTGTCCGCCTTTGCGAGACGCCCCTATTTTTTTATTTTTTCTTGGATTTTTCCCAGAGATAATCCAGCTCCTTCAGGCTGGTTTTCTTCAGGGATTTCTTATTTCTGGACAACTCTTTTTCTATATAATTGAATCTCCGGATGAATTTTTCCACTGTCCTTCCAAGGGCTATTTCTGGATTTATCTTCAGGTGCCGGCAAAGATTTACCAGGGTGAAGAAGATATCGCCTAACTCCTCCTCAACTCTTTTTTTGCTTTTAGATGAGTAAGCTTTTTGAAATTCTTTAAGCTCTTCCTTTAATTTTGGAAAGACATCTTCTTTTCTCTGCCAATCGAAACCATATCTGCCCACTTTTTCTCCCACCCGAAAGGCTTTAAGCAGAGCAGGTAAACTTCTCGGTATCCCGGATAAGACCGATTTACTGGCTGAGGTTGCCAGTTTTATGTGTTCCCAGTTTTTTAACACCTGGTCAGGAGAGAGCTTTTTTCTTTTTTTGAAGACATGGGGATGTCTTTGAATGAGTTTGGCGCTCAGACCATCAACCACCTCATAGATATCGAACTTCTTTTCCCCTCTGGAGATCTCCGCGTGAAAGATTATCTGCAGAAGCAGGTCCCCCAGTTCCTCTTTAAGTCTCGAATCATCCTTTTTCTCCACTGAGTCCAGGACCTCGTAAGCCTCCTCGATCAGATAAGGAAGAAGCGACCTGTGGGTCTGGGCTCTATCCCAGGGACACCCTTTTTCAGAACGGAGTTTCTTCATTAGATTGACTAACCGACTGAAATTTTCAGAATCGTTTTTCATGGCTCCTTTTTTATAGATCATGACTCAATCTGCATTTTTGAACAATTAAATAAAAGAAACCGCATAAAGCTATAAGATTCTTTTTTTTAACAGATATAAAAAAGAGAAACTAATTGACATCCCTTTTTGGAATTTTCCATTTTTCTTGACATATTTAAAAAGTGCCACTATATTCCTTGAGATCATTCAGATTAAAGGAGGTGAAAAATAAACAAAATCAGGCAATTTAACCTAAAGACCTTTTTAAGGAGGGAAAAATGAAAAAGGCAGTCTATGGTTTGATGATCTTTTTGCTGATAGTCGGTTTTGTTGGGTGCAAGAAGGAAAACAAGCAAGAAAATTCACAGACTGGAATTGGGGAGAGCGAAGCCATGGCGGATACCACCAAATCTAAATCAGCAGTTGATACCACTGAAAAAATAGTAAGGGAGAAAAACCCGATCTTGGTCATTGAGACGGGTTTCGGCAACATTGAGCTGGAGCTGTTCTGGAAGGAAACTCCCAAGACCGCTCTGAATTTCTTGAGACTGGCTCATAAAGGTTTCTATGACGGCCTTACCTTTCACCGGATAGTTCCCAATTTCGTCATTCAGGGAGGCGACCCGGAGGGAACAGGTGGTGGCGGACCCGGGTATACAATACCTTTTGAGAAAGCAGACACCAAACATCTGAGGGGTTCAGTCGGAATGGCACGTGCTCAAGAGCTGAATTCCGGAGGAAGTCAATTCTACATCTGTTTAAAAAACCTTCCGAGCTTAGATGGCAAATATGTTGTTTTTGGGAAAGTCATCAAAGGCATGGACGCAGTGGACAAAATCGCTGCGGTTAAAACCGGACCAAATGATTCCCCCCTGGAAAAAGTAGTGATGAAGAAAGTCTACGAGCTGAAAACCGGAGCCAAAAAATAGAAGAATGTCTTATCCAGCATAAAAACATTGAAAAATCAGATCAGGGAGGTCATCTTGACCTCCCTGATTTCTTTATGCTCCAATCCTCTTGACTTGCAAGAAGAATGAGGATATATTTTCCAAAAAGTCTCGCTTAAATAATCTGGTCTTACCTCAAAGGATAGAGGGGAAAAATGGCAGAGTCAAAAGTTAATGAGAATAAACAAGGGGGAAAAGCTCTATGGAGTTAGATGCTCAAAAGTCGGAGATTGGAGAGCTGGAGAAGAAAATTCATGAGGCTGGACTGCCTTTACAGGTCGAAAGGAAAGCCTTAATCGAGAAAGAGAGGTTGAGATTGATTTCTCCTGCCTCTGGCGAATACAGTTTGATACTTGACTATATTGAATGGTTGCTTTCACTTCCCTGGAGCCAGAGTTGTGCTGAGGAAATCGACGTGGAAAAACTGGAGAAGGTCCTGGACAGAGAATTTTTTGGGCAGAAAAAGATGAAGGAGCGAATCTACGAATATTTCTCCATTCACCAGCTAAAAAAAGACATCAAAGGTTCGATCTTATGTTTTGTCGGACCTCCTGGAACCGGAAAAACTGCATTAGCCCAATCAATAGCCTCAGCCCTGGACCGGAAATTCGTACGGCTTAGCATAGCAGGTTTTTCAACCAGTCAGCAGATCAAAGGAGAAAGGTTCGGTTTCTCTACCGGTTCTCCCGGCATTATAATAAAAAATCTGAGAGAAGCTGGCTGCAATAATCCTTTATTCCTGATCGAAGGAGTGGACAGGTTAGGAGACGGAACGCCAAAAGGAGAAGTTATCTCTGCTCTTTTAGAGGTTTTAGATCCGGAGCATAACTCCAGCTTCATAGATAACTATCTGGGGCTTACCTTTGATTTATCCCCGGTCTTCGTTATTGCCACAGCCCAGAATATGGACGAGATCCCTGATGTGCTGATGGAGATTTTTGAAATAATTGAGTTCACCGGATTCATAGAAGAGGAGAAGTTACAGATTGCCAGAAGATATCTTGTCCCCACCCAGATCAAAAGGCATGGGTTGACTGAGGGGGAGGTAAAGATAACGGATGAGGCGATAAAGAAAATCATACGGGAATATACGATTGAGGAAGGTTTGAGAGAACTGCAAAAGGAGATAGAAACCATCTGCCGAAAATGTGCCAGGCTAAAAGCCTCAGGCAGTGGAAATTTCTGGAGGGTCTCAGCAGAAAACTTGACAGACTACCTGGGCACTCCGCTTTACATCCCGGAAATAGCCGAGAAAAAACCAGAGGTCGGAGTAGCCTGTGGATTGGCCTGGACAGCCTCTGGTGGCGACATAATGCTGATCGAAGGTCTAAGGATGAGAGGGAGCGGCCAGATATTCTCCACCGGGCAGTTAGGGGGAATCATCCGGGAATCTATCCAGACTTCGCACAGTTACGTGCGTTCCCAGGCCCAGCTTCTGGGGATTAACTATCAGGATTTCACCAATTATGACATTCATATCCATTTCCCTTCAGAGGCAATTCCTAAGGATGGTCCTTCTGCCGGGATGACCATTTGTCTGGTAATCGCCTCGGTGATGAGCGATAAACCGATCCGGAACGATTTAGCCATGAGCGGGGAGGTTTCCTTGCGGGGAAATATCCTTCCAGTCGGAGGAATCAAGGAAAAGCTTTCGGCGGCAAGAAGAGTGGGAATAAAAAAGATAATTTTACCCAAAGCCAACCAGAGAAATCTCCCGGATTTGCCGGAAGAGTTAGTCGGTGACCTTGAGTTCATCTGGGTGGAAAGGATGGAGGAGGTTTTTGAAAAAGCTTTGGTCGGATTTGGAAAACAGAAGAAGATCTTCGAGGTCATAAAAAGAGAAGTCGAAAAAGCCGGCAGGAAAAAGAAAAAAAGAAGGAAATCTTAACGGAGGCAAAATGAACGAGATGGAGAAAATCTTTGCGGAGTCCAAATCAATTGCAGTGGTAGGGCTTTCTTCTAACCCTGCCCGTCCCAGCTATTCGGTGGCAAGATATCTGCAATCCCAGGGTTACAAAATTATCCCGGTAAACCCGAATGAAAAGGAGATTTTGGGCGAGAGATGTTATCCAGATTTAGTATCCATACCACAGACAGTCGATTGTGTGGACATCTTCAGAAGGTCAGAGGAGGTGACTCCGATCGTTGAACAGGCTATCAAAATCAAAGCAAAGGTGGTCTGGATGCAGGAGGGGATCGTGAATGAAGATGCGGCTAAAAAAGCTAATGATGCCGGATTGACAGTGGTTATGGACAGATGTATGTATAAAGAGCACTGCAAATGTAAGCCGAATCTTTAAAAAAAGTTCAAAGGCTCAAAGGTTCAAAGGATCAAGGGAAGATAAAAGAAAATAAAACAGCCAGAAGGGAAGATAATCCGTGAGAGAGGAGCTTGTCTCCGCCCGCATCTTTTAAAGGAGGAAGAGTGCAGATAAAATTCGATTATACAGTTAAGACCGATAAGAGCTTTGAACAAGCTGCTGTGGATATCCGCAAAGCAGTTGAAGCCAAAGGGTGGACGGTTTTGCAGGTCTATGATATGAAGGAGATGCTGGCAGTAAAAGGGTTTGAGCTTTCTAATTTAAAATTGTTTGAGATCTGCAACGCCAAACAGGCTTACCAGTTTCTCAAAGAAGATAGCCTTATCAGCCTGTGTATGCCCTGTCGAATAAGCCTGTACGAAAAAAATGGAGAGGTTTTCATCAGCGGTATGAGACCGGTAATGATTGGAGAGTTTTTCCCGGATTTAGACTTGGGAGAACTCCCATTGAAGGTAGATGAGGATTTAAGGGGGATTGTGGATAAGGCAAAATAAAAATTGGGTTGTCAACCACCCTACGGGATGGTTAACCTACAGAATTCTATGTCAAAGGACGGAGCCTGGCTTTGACACAGGAATGTCTGACCTCCCAGGGGAAGAATTATAGGGCAGACACATAGATCTGCTCCTACCTTTCTAAAAGTGATGTCGGGAGTTACCTGCCGACAAAACCATCAGGCGACAGAAGAAAACTTCTGATGCAACTGTTGATGTAAGACCATAAGAAAAAATCATAGATAATTTCAGAGGAGTGATAAAAGATGAAAATCTTTCAGGTTGATGCATTTACCAATAAGCCTTTTTCAGGAAACCCGGCTGGAGTTTGCATATTGGAAGAACCAGCAGATGAAAGCTGGATGCAAAATGTGGCAACTGAGATGAACTTATCCGAAACAGCCTTCCTATTTCGAAAAGAGGATGGTTTTAATCTGCGGTGGTTTACTCCTAAAATGGAGGTTGATCTATGCGGACACGCTACTTTAGCCAGCGCCCATATCCTTTATACCGAGGGGCATCTTAAACCAGGGCAAAAGGCAGATTTTCATACAAAAAGCGGGCTTCTGAAAGCAGAGCTCAAAAACGGATGGATAGAGCTTGATTTCCCCCGGCTGGTTGAGGAATCCGTACAAGCTCCGAAAGACCTTTCCAGGGGTTTAGGAGCTAAACCGCTTTACGTAGGCAAGTGCGGGTTTATGTATCTGGCAGAGCTGCAGTCAGAGGAGGTGGTACGAACCCTGAAACCCGATTTTTCCATTCTGGGAAAGCAGGAAATCGGGAGCGTCATTGTTACCAGCCGGGCAAGCACAAAAGGATATGATTTCGTTTCCAGATTTTTTGCGCCAATAGTGGGGATAGATGAAGACCCCGTGACGGGTTCAGCACATTGCTGTCTGGGACCATACTGGAGTAAGAAACTTGGCAAAAACGAACTCGTTGCCTACCAGGCTTCAACTCGGGCAGGGATTGTAAAGGTTAGAGTGGCAAAAGATCGGGTATATCTGGAGGGAAAGGCAGTGACAGTTTTAGAGGGTGAACTTTTACACTGATTTATTCATCGCTATTTAGGGAAATAGGTTTAAGAAATGTAGGGGCACGGCACGCCGTGCCCCTACTTCTTGCTAAAACCATTAACTAAACCTCTTGATTTTTACTTTTTTTTTCAATATGTTTTCAAAGATAGAACTTAAGGGGCGATTGAGCAGTATCTATGTTTAAAAAGATGAGTAAAATCTGTTCTCTCATAGCTATTCTTTTTCTTTTGTCAGGGAGTATGATTCAGGCTAAACCCCAGCAAAAACCTGAGGAACCGATTGAGCTACTGAATGCGGATTATTCTGAACTCAGGATGGAAAAAGAAAACGTAATCCTGAATCTTAATGGGAATGTCCATTTAAGACACGGGCAGGCGGATCTTTATTCTGACCGGGCTGTCTGGTACCGTTCTGTCGGGCTTTTGGTCTTTATCGGAAACGTAAAAGTTGAAGACCCGGATCAGTCCATAAAAGCCGAAAGGGTTACTTATTACCAAAGAACCAGGAAGATAGTGGC
>JALHSU010000274.1 GCA_022865345.1 Candidatus Zixiibacteriota bacterium | reverse complement strand
GTCGGGCAGTCCCGCCTCTGGCTGGACAGCCCGACCTACCTCTGAGTGAACTAAGATGAAAATGAAGCTTATTTACTTCTGGATCATTCTTTTTTCCCTGCTTTCATTGTCTACTACCCGCGCTGACGATGCAGAATTTGCAGGTGAGGGAGAGACCGTCTGGCCGATCGAGAATAAGGAGATTGAGATGGTGGCTGAGACGGTTATGGTTCGTCCGGCAGGAAGACGTTGGGAGGTTACCTGTACTTTCATCTTGAGGAATACTGGAGAGGCAACAGAGATACAGGTGGGATTTCCGGATTTGACAGATGAAGGACCGGGAGCAGATACAAGCAGAGGGACAATCCAAGATTTCAAATGCTATGTAGACGGGAAAGAGGTTAATACACAGCATAAGACCGGTATAGAAAGCCCTAGAAAGACCGTGCCTTACTATCCGTTAGCTTATGTGTGGAAAGTGCCTTTTAAAAAGGGACAAAAAAGAATAGTTAAGAATACTTACAATTTTGGGGGGTTATATATATCAGATGGTACTACTGAGCTGAATTATATTTTGACGACAGGTGCTTTGTGGAAGGGGACAATTGAAAGCGCTTTAATCGTATTCGATTTAGGCAAACTTGATCCCCGTTTTACTTATTCCATACGACCGACCGGATATAAAATCAAAGATCACCAGATTTCCTGGAATTTCAAGGATTTTGAGCCCGAAACTGATATTGAGATAGGTTTATCTCCTTTAGTTCAGGAATGGTTCGAGGAAGCAGAAATTTATAATCGAACTGATTCAATTGAGGTTTTAAAAAGCCTATTGTATAACGGGGATTGGCTTTTGGAACGTCATATTCCTAGAAATGTAGAAAACGAATTCTTCCAGAAATACGAAAATCTAATAGCCCGACTCGAGAGCCTTGGTGTTAACGCCAGTCGGTTTAGGGCGCTAAAGGCCATAAGAACAGAGGATGCTCAAACAGATGTAAGGGAGAGTTTCAATTTCATTGAGGAACTTAAGAAAAAGGATGAACTCTCGGATGATGACGAGGAGATACTGTATATTTTCTCCTATCAAGCACACTGTTGTCTGGACAACTTGGAGATTCGCAAGGGTCTTTCTGAGGTTTTCTTGATAAAGTATGAACGTGAGATATCTTGTCTGGATACCATTCAGGATCCGAATAAAAGGAGTAAAACCGGATCCTATTTAATGAATCAGCAGGCATATTATAAAAAAGAAATAGAAAATCTGGATAGTTTGATCAATCAACAAAAAGGAAAATAAGAAATCTTTATATTGGAAGGTGGAAGGTAGGTCGGGTTGCGTCAGCTACCCGACACTGGTCTGACAAGAGTCGCCGAAATAAAACGATTGTCGGGCAATCCCGGCTTTGCCGGGACAGCCCGACCTACCTCTACACCACAGAGAAAATCAAAAGCGCCATCTTTTCTTCACAAAATGGCGCTTAAGTTTTTGTTAGCCGAAAGTTTTGCTGATTTCTCGAAGTAGCCCCTATTTTTTCTTCGGTGCTTTCATCTCCGTTACTTTTTTGGAGATCGCATTCTTTGCCCAGTCATTTGCCATCATCTTGTCGATCATGGTCATGGCCATGGTGGTATCCCCGACCATTGTATCCATCATCTTGCCCATGACGTCAGGGTCCTGCATCATCTTCTGCATAACCTCGGACTTCATATCCGGATTTTCCATCATCTTGGTCATCATCATCGTGGCTATCTCTTTGTTCTGCATCATCTGCTGCACCGCCTTTTCCTGACTGCAGCTTAAGAAAACGAGAACCAAAACCGGGATTAACAGGATAACAAGCTTTTTCATCTGTTTCACCTCCCTTAAGTGAATTTGTTGTGTGAATTTAAACTCCAAGTATAGAGTTTGTCAAGAAAAATAAAGAAAAATTCTTGAAAGAGAGATTAGATGTAAGACGTGAGATGTAAGGGCGATCCGCCGAAGGCGGACTCGCCCAATAGATGTTCGGGATGTGACCCTTCAGGGTCGTAAAGGGTTCTGTAGTTCTGTAGAGACGCATAGCCATGCGTCTCTACTTTTATTTCAAAACATAAATATTGCTCCCTCAGGATGTTATCATCCTGAGGGAAAAGAGGGGATGATAACATCCCCTTAGAGCAAGAGTCTCTACTTTTTTGCCGGTTTCAAAACATAAATCACCCAGGG
>JALHSU010000273.1 GCA_022865345.1 Candidatus Zixiibacteriota bacterium | reverse complement strand
TAGAACTCTTTAAATATCTTTCCATCGCTGCCGTAAAGTTTGGTGGAAAGATTGGGCTCGATATTATGCAGTTGAGAAAGGGAGGGAAGGTCTTTCCTGTAGGTCCGGTAGGTTTTGGCCAGAGAGATGGTAAGCAGGACTACTATCAATAAAGCTACTGCTACCAGTATGTAAAACTTCTTCTTATTTTTTATCTTAAGCATACTTTTCAATTTATATTATTCACACTCGAAGTGTCAAGTGTAAATCGATATGTTGTCAAATATATATCTGTTAAATTGAATGCAGAGTATTGTATGAAAATTTGGCTTGATTTTCATTAGAAAATAGTTATATAATCAAATAGTTTCTGATTTTAGATTCAAGGGCAATTTTAAATAATTTACGTTTCAGGAGGTTGAATGTTAGGTGTGAAAGAGCAGTTAGAGGTGATCAGAAGGGGAACTGTCGAGATCATCCCTGAAGAGGAGCTGATAAAAAAACTTGAGGTGTCAATTAAGGAAAATAAGCCACTCCGCATCAAAATGGGGTTTGACCCGACTGCGCCGGACATTCACCTGGGACATACGGTGGGAATAAGAAAGTTGAAGCAGTTCCAGGAATTAGGACACCTGGTTGTGCTGATCATCGGAGATTACACTGGAATGGTGGGTGACCCTTCAGGCCGCTCTGAGACCAGACCTCAGCTTTCTTATGAGGAAGTCAGGAAAAATGCTGAGACCTATCAAGAACAGTTTTTCAAGATACTGGACAAGAAGAAAACTGAAGTCCATTTCAACGGAGAATGGTTCTCCAAAATGAGCTTTCAGGAGGTCATGCATTTAGCCTCCAAATTCACTTTAGCCCGCATCCTGGAAAGGGACGATTTTGCTGAAAGGTATAAGGAGCAAAGTCCAATCAGTTTACACGAGTTATTCTATCCCATAATGCAGGGATATGATTCGGTGGCGATAAAGGCTGATTTAGAAATCGGGGCAACTGAGCAGAAATTCAACCTTTTGACTGCCAGGCAGATTCAACAAGAGTATGGGGTTCCTCCTCAAGTGATTTTGACTATGCCAGTTCTGCCTGGAACAGACGGGGTTCAGAGGATGAGCAAATCTCTCGGCAATTATATCGGAATCGATGAGTCACCTGAGGAGATTTTCGGTAAAATTATGTCTATCCCGGATGAGCTTATTTATCCTTATTTTGAACTTTTGACTGATGTATCGAAAGAAGAACTAGAAAAGATAAAAAGAGAGCTAAAGGGTGCTGAGCTTGAGCGTGAGTATGAGAGACACTTCATTAAAAAAGTATATCTGGGATCTCCAGAAGAGTCAGAGGGTAAAAAAGTTAATCCGATGGAATGGAAAAAAAGACTGGGGTCAGAGATTGTGAAATTGTACCATAACCAGAAAGATGCGGAGAAGGCTCAAGCCGAGTTTGAAAAGGTCTTTTCGAAAAAAGAGTTGCCGGAGAAAATTGAGGTTTTCCATTTGAAAACAGACAAGCCCACAATCTGGATCGTGAAGCTTCTTACTGAAACCGGCCTCTGCTCTTCTTCCTCAGAAGCGCGCAGACTAATTAAACAGGGAGGGGTATATATAGATAATCAAAAAGTTGAAGATGAAAATCTGCAGGTAGAAACCAACGGCGAAAAACTCATAAAAGTCGGGAAAAGAAAATTTCTAAAAGTTTTGGGGGAGTGAGAAATATCAAGGTCTCAGATTTATGAATAGCAGTGGTTTTATTTGCTAAGGATTTAGCAGTTCGTTAAATCTCCAGATTAAAAAACTAAATCCTCCATTTTTTTGACTCATCTAATTGTGATCATACTTTCTTTCTCTGGATGGATGGATCTTTCAAATCAGATTTTCTTTTTTTAAGACCTTTCCTCATATTTTTTTCCTTGACAATCTAACTCAGGATTCATTTTTTGAGAAAAAAGAGGGGAAAAGAACTTTAATGGACTAAAGAAGAAAAGGGAGTTTTTGGATTTTCCTCCAGGGGTTCTCATCGGTTTTAACTTTTCTTCTAAGATTACAAGCTAAAAAAAGAATTTCTGAGTTTTCATTTTATCCTTTAACCACTAAGGTACTATCACCACAGGAGGTGATGTCTAAAGGGAAAAGAAGGTAAACCAGTCCAGATTTCACTTTTTTTTCCAAAAGGAGGAAATCATATGAAGAGAAGTACTCTTATGGTTTTGTTCGTCCTTTTAAGCTTCACGGCTTTTTCTGTGGTGCTTTCTGCAAAGGAAAGAGAAAGTCAAAACCTCAAGAACCCAACTCACATTCAGAAGACAGAACCCGGTCCTGGACCTGAGGCATTTCCACAGGTGAATTTACCTAAAACCAAGCCGGTAGTAGGGACTCTGGAGGATTTTCAGAAGCTCCTGGATCGAAAAGGGATGACTCCGGAGATGCTGGAAAGATTAAAAACAGACAAGACCGAGCTTATGGAGGAAGGAGTGGAAGAAAAGGAGCCTGCCCTTTGTACTATAGCTAATCAGGTGGCTCCTTGCTGTTACGTACATACCAACCCCAATCCTTTCCTGATCTGCTGGGGCCAGATAGCAATTGCAACATTTACAAATCCTGAGGATTCCGCCTGGACCCTGGCACGCTGCGCCTATCCTGTCTATCCCTTCATGGCTAAACAGGTGATGTTTGCTTTTAGCGTTTCTGATACCTGTACTGTGCTTCTCCAGCCAGAGATAAGGAAGGTGGCTTATGTAAATGGTTGTCCTGTTCCCGGAGATTCTCTTCTTACCGGCCCGGTCTATCAGGTTCATCTGATAGTTGGGACTAATCAAACCTATATGGGTCTAGGAGACTCGATCTGCCTGAATGAGCCTTGGTTTGCCGTCATGCATATCCTGAACACGGATGACTTCTTGGATACGATCTACTGCAAGACTGCGCCATATAATCTCTACATCTCGGAGATAGCCGACAATTCAGGCAGAGTCTGCCAGAGTTACTGGTCAACGTCTTTGTACCCTGACACTTGGTTTGACGTGGTGTCGAACGGCATATCGTTCGGCGCGGTGAGAGTGCGAACCAGAGGCAATTCCCCATCTGATAACACTTGTCCTATTCCACCCAATCCCTGGTACTTCAAAGATAGTTATCAGAATGCACCTTGCGGGGTGCCAGATTTTGATCAGTATCAGATGCCGGGACCTGCTTATTGCGGGCCAACTGCTGGTGCTAATTCGGTCTGGTGGTTTTCAGCCAGAGGAGATTTTCAACCCTCCTGGGGGGGCCTGGATTCGGCTCACGTTCAGAATCTGATCAATGAGATAGCAGTGGCAGCAGGAACGAACCCGAATAATGGTACCGAATGCGATAGTTTAGGAAGTGCGATTCTGTCTGTTATCAAATCCCATGGTGGCTGGTGGTTTACAGAGACCACGGTTTACAAACCTGATTTCTGGTATCTTCAGAAAGAGCTAAAGGCATCTGAAGATGTGATTTTGCTTCTGGGATTCTGGCAGTTAGATGGCAGCACCTGGAAAAGATTTGGTGGTCATTTCGTCACCTTAGCAGGAGTGGACATTTACAACTACAAATTCGCCTTCAGTGACCCGGCTCTGGATAATGCCGAGAGCGGAATGCCAGGCACAATTTGCCACGACTCTTTGATTCCTTATCCTCATCCAGGCCAGCCATTAGTTCATGACAATACATCCAATGCCTCGCATGATTATTACAATGCTGCCTGGCCCTCCACCAGTCCCGGAGGTTACGTTTACCTGCCCGATTATACGGCAACCTGGGCTAATTTCCAGGACCAGAACTTCAGAGCCGTACATCTATCTTATAAGGCGACTTATAATCCAGCCCTGCCAGTCACAGTCGAGATCGAGCAGGCGATTGTAGTCTCTCCTGGCGCCAAGGGAATGGAAGGTGAGGTTCAAAGCTCCAAAGCCTATGAGATTAATAACAATTCAGGCGGACTGGATGCGTTTGCGGTTACCTTCGGTGCAAATACTATCAGCGGTCTGTATAAGGGAAGTATTATGGCGGGAACCTCCCAGTCTGATCTGAATAACGACTACGGAAGCTATTCTCCAGCCCGAACTTTTAACCCATCCGGTCCACCGGCTCTGGATAGCTTCACCGTGACCGGGGCAGCGGGAGACTACAATATCTATCAGCTTACCAACCGTTTCGAGCAGAAATCTATTCCCGGGCTGGATATTACCGAGTATGCCTTTGGGTTCTGGGTTCCAGCAGGAGGAGTGGGTGACTGTGAATATGTGGTCGAGGATGCATTTATTTTCGACAACACTAATGCCTTAGAAATAGCCGGCTTACAGACAGCTATATTCCTGGATTATGATATTGGAGTAAGCAACGCCTGTAATGTAGATTTTGACCAGGTGCACAGGTCGATGTGGATGTGGGACCAATCTGCTCCGGATACGGTTTTCGGGGTGACCAAGATACCGGCTGTGGTTGGAGATAAAGCAGTGACCGGATGGGGGATAAGCAATACAGCCAGGATCTATGATGGGCAGTATCTGGATTCTTTGAAATACTGGATGGAAAATCTAGGATGGGGAGCTGATAATCCCACAGCTTTTGAGGATAAATCGATACTTCTAGCTGACAGCAGCTTCAGCTTAGCCTCGGGTGAGATGAGAATGGAGAAATGGCTCAAGTGGGGATACCGAACGCCTATCGGCACAAGCGGTGATGCGGCCTGGAGGCACTTCCTTTACCACGTGTTGCACCAGCAGGGGTACTACCGGGGAGACGTGAACAGGGACAGGAAACTGAATATAGCAGATATAGTCTATCTGGTCGCTTACGTTTTCAAGAGCGGGCCGATGCCTACCGAGTTTGCGGATCAGGGGGATGTCAATCAGGATGATAACGTGAATGTAGCTGACATCGTGTATTTGGTTGACTTCATGTTTAAGAGAGGGGCTGCCCCGATTGACAAGAACCGCTTCCTGGTGAATTCTCCATTTGTGGATTCCACTCACAAAACTTTGGCAGTGAGGAGCCCGGGACTGTTCGGCGATCCTAATTGGTGGAATCTCGGCCGGTAGCTAAAATTCGAGACAGTAAACGCAAAATCCCTTCCTCGAAAGGGGGAGGGATTTTTTTTAAACGGACAAATAATTCCAGGAATAAGAGGCAGAAGATATTGATAAAAACCAACCATTTCAAGTGGTAATCCTCCTCGTAAGGCGAATGCACATTTAAGAAAATGGTTTGTCCAATTTCCCTGCGGAAAGGCATTTCTGACTCAAAAAAACCTACTCGCGTTAATTCCCGGCTCAGATACGCAATGCTAACTAAAGGAATTTTTGCACTCTTTTACATATTGACAAAATAAGTTTTTGCACTATTATACTCAGGAAGGACAATAG
>JALHSU010000272.1 GCA_022865345.1 Candidatus Zixiibacteriota bacterium | reverse complement strand
CCTGCTTCTGGTTTATCCAGGAGCTGTTCTTGGTCCCGGCGATCCCAAAGCCACGGGCAAATATATTGATGATCTGATTCATCGTCGGTTACCAGCCAGAGTATTCGAAGATTCTGTTCTCACCTGGGTATATGTGAAGGACGTGGCTGAAGCTATTGTCAAGGCATTAGAAAAGGAAAATAACCTTGGAGAGAAATATCTGGTGGGGAAATACCGGCTATCGATGCGAGAAATCAATGAGATGATCAGGGAAATCTCCGGGGTCCCCTTACCGAAGTTCCGCTTACCTGATCCTCTGGTTACGCTAAATGCTTTCATTCTGACCCAAGTTGCAAATATCATAAAAAAACCTCCTTTATGGGGAATGTCCCGGGATCAGATCAGGACAATGAAAAAGGGGTTCAGGTTCGATGGGAGTAAAGCAGAAAGGGAGTTGGGGATCACCTATACACCTATTCGCCAGGCACTAAAGGAAACAATCGAATCTTATCAAGGATAAATTTACTGACTCATTGTCGAACGCGACTACGAAAAAATGCAGGTATATCAGGCTTCCGAAGCGCATGCTCCTTGAGACGGAATTCCTTTACAAAAAGGATTGACAAAATTTCCCAGAAAAACTAAATTGTTGTGGCAGGAACCCCCAGTTAGAAGAATTTTAAACAGCTCAAGTGCAGTACGTATCGTCATACCAAGTTCAGGAGGCAAAGTATGAAAATAGGCTTTGTTGGTTTAGGAAAAATGGGGTCTAACATGGTTGAGCGTTTACTCCAGCACAACCATCAGGTGGTAGCCTATGATTTAAGCGAGGAAGCAAGAAAAGAAGTTAGTGCCAAAGGTGCTGAAATTGTCACTTCCTTAGAAGAGCTGGTAAAAAAGCTGGAGGCTCCACGTGCAGTCTGGGTTATGGTTCCTGCTGGAGAACCGACCGAGGACACTATAAATTCTCTTTCCTCACTTTTGCAAAAAGGAGACGTGATAATTGATGGAGGCAATTCATACTATAAAGATTCCATAAAAAGAGCGGAGCAATTAAAAGAAAAGAGTATCTTTTTTCTGGATGTAGGCACAAGCGGCGGTATCTGGGGCTTGAAAGTAGGATATTGCCTGATGGTCGGCGGCGAAAAGGATGCTTTCCTGAAGCTGGAACCGGTATTTAAATCCCTTGCTCCAAAAGATGGTTACGCTCATCTGGGAGAAAACGGGGCAGGGCATTTTGTCAAGATGGTTCACAACGGAATAGAATATGCCCTTCTTCAAGCCTATGGCGAGGGGTTTGAGATAATGCAGGCAAAAAAAGATTTCAAGTTAGACCTTGCCGGGATCTCTCATTTATGGAACCGGGGTAGCGTGGTTCGCTCCTGGCTTTTAGAGCTGGCTGAGGATGCATTCAAAAAAAGTCCTCACTTGGAGGAAATAGAAGGGTATGTGATCGATTCCGGAGAAGGCCGATGGACAGTGCTTGAGGCAATCAATGAAGAGGTGCCAGCCCCGGTTATCAACCTTTCGCTTCTGGAGCGGTTTCGCTCCCGTCAAAAAGAATCCTTCTCTGCCAAAGTCATTGCTGCTTTGAGAAACGAGTTTGGAGGGCACGAGGTGAAAAGGAAAAAGCCTGAGGAGAAAAGATAGATGATTACAAAAAAGATCAATCTGGATGAATTCAATGAAAAAGCCAGACAGTTTCGAAAGGAAATCTTAGAAACCATTACCGAGGCGGGAAGCGGTCATCCAGGAGGGTCTTTATCCGGGGTGGAGATTCTGATCTCCCTTTACTATCACAAGATGCGGCATAAACCGGAAAATCCTGCCTGGCCTTTGAGGGACAGGTTCATTATGTCCAAGGGGCATGCCAGCCCTTTGCTTTATGTGGTTCTTGCCAACTGCGGGTATTTTCCAAAAGAGGAGCTTAAGACCTTTCGAAAATTAGGGAGCAGGCTGCAGGGGCACGTTTACGCAGGAGTGCCGGGAGTGGAGCTTTCCACTGGTTCTCTGGGCCAGGGTTTCTCAGTAGGTAATGGAATCGCGCTGGGAGCCAAGATTCGCGGAGTCAATTTCAGGGTCTACACTCTTTTAGGAGACGGTGAAATCCAGGAGGGCCAGGTATGGGAAGCAGCAATGACTGCTGGGCATCACAAACTGGATAATGTATGTGCTATACTGGATCGCAATGGGGTTCAGGAAAACGGTCCGGTAGAGGAAATAAAGCGCGAAGAGCCTCTGGCAGACAAATGGAGAAGCTTTGGCTGGCACGTTATAGATGTCAATGGACACGATTTTGAACAGTTGATAGACGCACTGGACCAGGCGGAGACGGTAAAAGGTAAGCCAACTTTTATCATCGCCCGCACAATCAAAGGAAAAGGGGTCTCCTTTATGGAGGGGCAGGCAAAATGGCACGGCAAAGCTCCTGATAAAGAGCAGCTTAAAACCGCTCTTTCCGAGTTGGGGTTTTAGATCAAAGGGAGAAAGATATGGCAGAAATGAAAGCAACAAGAGATGGATTTGGAGAAGCGCTGGTAGAGTTAGGAAGAAAAAACAAAAAAATAGTGGTGCTTTCAGGTGACTTAGAGGATTCCACACGAGCTGAATATTTCAAAAAAGAATTCCCGGAAAGGTTTTTTAATCTGGGGATCTCAGAGCAGGATATTTTAGGCACATCCGTAGGTTTAAGCTTAGACGGGCTTATCCCTTTTGCCTGTTCCTTT
>JALHSU010000271.1 GCA_022865345.1 Candidatus Zixiibacteriota bacterium | reverse complement strand
GTAATCGGATTGCCTTCTCTTCGTTTCGTGACGGTAAATATGAAATATACAGGATGAATGCGGGCGATGGTAGCAACCAAACCAGATTGACCACCATGCAAATCCATAACATACAGCCGGATTGGGGCTCGGTGTGTGTGCAGATGAATAAATATTTAGGTCAATCTCCCCCGGATTCAATTCCTAAAATATTTGCTCCCGGGATAGTTTCCACGACAAACGGAGCTGAATACGCTTGTGCTTTCACTCCGGACGGAACTGAATTTTACTTCACTCGTTATGACGAGGCAACTGCTACCAACAATATCTGGGTAACCAAGCTAAGTTATAACCAATGGACTACTCCAGTTTTTGCCTCCTTTACCCAAGACTATTCCTATAATATTGAGCCCAATATTTCACCCGATGGACAAAAATTATTTTTTATCTCGGAGCGTCCTGGCGGAACACCTCCGAGAATATGGTATGTTGACAGGATAGACACCAGTTGGTCAGCTCCCCATGTGATTGGGGAACCATTGTCCAGCCTTGGCAAAATGGGACCAAGCGTTGCCGCTAATGGGAATCTTTATTTTTGTCAACTTGAAGGAAACAACCATGTTCAGATATATATGGCAAAAAATAACAATGGAGTCTACGAAACCCCGGTTAAATTGGGAAATGAAATCAATAGCTTTTACATTGCCGCCCATCCATTTATTGCTGCGGATGAAAATTACCTTCTGTTTGATGCTCTACCTAATTATCCGACTTCCGGGGAGAGCTTTCTTTATATCAGCTTTAAAAGACCAGATGATAGCTGGTATCCGGCAATTAAATTGAATAATTTGATCAATGCTACGAGTTTTCAGTATTGTGCCAGTATTTCCCCGGATGGGAAATATTTATTTTTCACTAGGGGTGACCAAGATATTTATTGGGCAGATACGAAGGCACTTTGTATATTGGGGGATGCTGATAATAGTGGAAGCATAGATATTTCGGATGTGATATATCTGATCAACTACCTCTTCAGGGGAGGTCCTGCACCTGAACCGATGATAGCGGGAGACAGCAATAATGATAACAAGGTTACGGTCAGCGATGCAGTCTACCTGATAAACTATCTATTCAAAGACGGACCGAAACCAAGCTGCTAATCAGTAAACCCATGTTGCCCTCAACCTGAGATAATCCTTAATAAAAGAAAGTGGACAGAACAATGTTCTGTCCCTCCAAGACAAATCAAAATAGCGGGGGTCCCGCCAAAGGCGGGACGACCTTCCCGCTATAAGCGGGACGGACTACCAGCCTAAAAATGGAAAGTATTAATTTATTTTCCCCAGAAATAAAAAAAATAGCGGGGGTTGGATTTGAACCAACGACCTTCGGGTTATGAGTTCAAAGCTTTCCTAAATATCTCTTTGGAAATGAGAGAGTTAGCTATTCAAAATTCGATTTTGTGCCAACTTTGTGCCATCTTGACCAAATTTCAGCACGTTAATAGCCCTTGTCTTATGGTCTGGGGAAAGATGTGCATATCTCTCCGTCACCTTGATTGTAGAGTGTCCTAATAGCTCCTGAACTGTCCTGAGATCAACTCCAGCCATGACTAAGTCGCTTGCGAAAGTGTGTCTGAGTGTGTGAAGGTTAGCGTTCTTGACGTCTGCTTTTTTCAATATCTTCTCAAATTCCTTGGTGTAATAATCCTTGCAGTGTAGTGGTTTGCCTTTACCGTCATCAAAGAGATACCTCCCTTTCTGAGGTAGGTCAAGGATCAATTGCTCCAAGTCTGGATTAATCGGGATAGACCGGGGAAGGTGACTTTTGGGATGAAAACCTGCCTCGGGTTTGGACTGAACAGTTATCAGCTTATTGAGAAAATCAATATCATCCCAGGTTAAGAAGACTAACTCAGACCTTCTCATACCAGAGTATAGGAGAATCCTTATCACTTTCTTCATTAAATCCCCTGACTTATCCAGAATAGCAGAGATCTCCTCATCTGTAAGAAACCTAACCTGACGGGCATTCAAAGACTTGAGTTTTTTAACCTCCCTTAAAGGATTCTCTCTTAGGTTTCGCCAGGATACAGCCTTGTTCAGCATTGCTTTGACCAGTGTTAGATAATGATTGAAAGTGGTAGCTGAGGAGCTTTTAAGCACAAGGGATTTAAACTCCTCTATTACTGCTGGGGTAATTCTCTCAAGTCTTTCAATACCTTTATCCTTTAGAAACTGCTGAAAGGAATTGATCCTGCTCAGGTCTGTCCTGTAGGTTGAGAGAGATTTATTGTTCCGGCTATACTCCAGATACTTGGCAATGAAATCAGACAAGGAGACAAAATCATATTTCGGGCTTAGCTCTTCTCCTTTGGCGATCTTAACCTCTACATTCATCAGATACAGCTCAGCAACCTTTTTCTGTCTTCCAAAGGACTTTCTTACCCGTTTTCCCTCGACTGCGTAATCCACATACCAGTTCTTTCCCCTATGATATACTCTCATTTCTCTTTCTCACCTCCTTTCGTTTTGAGATTTTTAAACAAAGCCCAGCCAGCTATTCTTAAGCAGTTGATTGCTTGTGAGAACAGCCAACAGGATGAAGAAATAGCCAGCCGGGCAATATGATTCAATTTGGGCAATAAAAAAGCCTGTTCTGCTGCTCTCACAAAATTATTATAACTCACTAATCCTCCTTTGTCAAGCAAAATCCGCTTGACTTACTAAATTTTCTTACTAATTTACTAATGTAAAACCACAATCTAAGCTCGGGGGAAGCATAGTGGTTCTTTTGTAAATCAAACCTAACCTCTATAATGGAGGCATTTATGCCTAAGTTTAAAGCTTTATTGCTGGTTTGTGTCTTCATTCTTGTTTCATTTCCTGCTCAGGCTAAGATTATCCACGTCCCCTCTGATTTATCTACGATTCAAGGCGGAATAAATGGGGCTGTGAACGGGGATACGGTATTGGTGGCTCCAGGGACTTATTATGAGCATATCAACTTCTATGGTAAAGCAATCTTAGTAAAAAGCGAAGCTGGGGCAGAGAGCACCATAATAAACAAGGCTTACTCAGGTGTGCCTATAGCGACCTTCAGCTCTGGAGAGGGCAATAATTCGATTCTCCAAGGGTTTACTATTCAGAATGCATACAATCCTGACCAAAGGGGCGGTGGCATCTATTGCTTTAATTCATCTCCTACAATTAGAAACAACATTGTGAAGGGAAACTGGGGAAGATACGGCGGTGGTATAAGCTGTTACTACTACAGTTCGCCAATAATAGAGAAGAATCGCCTAATCGGAAATACCTCCGGATACCACGGGGGCGCTATCGATTGTTCCAATCAGAGTTCTCCCACTATTAGTCGAAATCTGATGATTCAAAACAGGTCCAATAATTATTTCGGGGGTGCAATTTTCTGCAATGCATCCTCTCCCCTAATAGTGAACAATACCATTGACAGCAGTATAGAGAGCGTGGGAAGTATCTACTGTTATAGTTTCTCCTCTCCTGAGGTCAAGAATACTATAATCTCTAACGGGTCCTCGTATGGGATAATTGCAGTAGAAAACTCATATCCAATTATAACCTACTGTGATGTCTGGAACAATGCGTCAGGTAATCTCTATGGAATTGTTCCAGGAATAGGCTGCATCTCTACTAACCCAGCCTTTTGCGACACTACTCCTGATAATTACTACCTCTCTAACCTATCTCCCTGTGTAGGAGCAGGCGAAGGAGGGACAGATATCGGTGCTTTTGGTGTTGGCTGTGGAAGACCCCGAGATGTCGAGCTAACAGCTGGTCCTAATATCGAAGGAAGGGCTGAAACAGATGTTGAGGTTGAATTCTTCATACGAAACACGGGGTTTTTTTCTGATACTTACGATTTAGATATAACCGACTCGCTTGGCTGGGCAATCGTTCCCACGCACTACACAATTTCACTCGACTCTGGTCAGGTTGATACCGTAAGCTTTACTGTCTCAATTCCAGACGTTCCTATTGGAACAACTGATAAGTTGAGGCTCATTGCAGTATCACGTGCGGATTCTTCCGTTAGTGATACTGCTTTCTTAACAGTCAATTGCGATGCTATTCCTCAAGCTGTAGAAGTCACTGCAGGAAGCAATAGAGGTGGCTCTCCGATGAGCTCGGTCTCAGTGTCATTCACAGTTGCAAATGTGGGCTCCGTTCGTGACAGCTATAGCGTGGACATATCGGACGATATCGGTTGGAGCATTGTTCCGCTTCATTATGATATCACTCTTGAGACTGCCCAAAGCCAGCAAGTGAGCTTTACGGTTCAAATACCAAATGTAGAAATTGGTACGGAGGACCAGCTTACTCTCCTGTCTGTTTCAAGAACAAATCCTCTTGCTCGTGATTCTGCATCTCTGACAGTCACCTGTAGTTCATACAACATCACTATTAAAAAGATTTCAGATGTGGGTAATGACCAGGGTAAGCAGGTTTTCATTGAATGGCTAAGCTTTCCCGGTTCAGACCCTCTGGTGACCAATTTCTCAATCTTCAGAAGAAAAGATTCCTTAATAACTTCTTCTACTGCCGAATCAGTTCTCGGTCCCAATCTGTCCCTAAAATATCCACCCGGAGAGTGGCAGTGGTTATTTACAATTCCCGCTTATGGGGAAACCCTGTATTCTGCTATCCTTCCGACTTTGAGAGATTCAACTAAATCTGAGGGGATATATTGGTCTTATTTTTTCGTCAGGGCGGGCACAAGCGATCCTACTCTTTTCTTTGATTCGCCTATTGACTCCGGATATTCAGTAGATAATTTGAAACCCTCACAGCCAACCGGTTTTTTGGCCATTCATAGGCCTACCGCCACTAAACTGATATGGAAAACCAGCACTGAAATTGATTTCAGATACTTCACTCTATACCGTGATACCACCAGCGAATTCGTGCGGTCTTTATCCAATCGGCTAACCTATACTATTGACACTTCTTTTGTTGACTCAACGGCTAAAGTGGGTAAGCCTTACTATTACCTGGTGTCCGCTACCGACTTTTCAGGAAACGAAAGCAATCCTTCCGAGGAGATAATGGCTATCCGCTATATAACAGGAGATGCAAACTCAGATGGTTTAATTACAGTTGCCGATGTCATCCGACTCGTGAACTACCTATTCAAGGGTGGTCCCGCACCTTCTCCGTTGGCATCCGGTAATGTCAATTGTGATGTCGGGATAACTGTAGGTGATATTGTATATCTCATTAACTACCTTTTCAAGGGTGGACCACCACCTTGCGAACCATAAGAGAAGCAGTAAAGAAAAGTTCATAATATTCAAAGAAGGAGGTTCTATGTATTTCGTCCAAGTTCTCAGGTCTAATAGAGAGAAATATTTAGCAAGAAACGCAAACCATTTGAAAAAGGAGAAAAAGATGAAACCCAAGGTGATATTTTTTGTAGCAGTGTTTGTATTTCTCTTCTCTTTCAGCTATGTTTTGGCTGAAGTTCCCAAGATGATTAATTATCAGGGAAAGATAACCAGACCAAGCGGGGCTTTAATTGATACTACAACTTCAATGGTATTCTCAATTTATGCAGAAAGCACCGATGGAACTGCCTTATGGACTGAAACTCAGCCCTCAGTCAAAGTTGAATTTGGGGTCTTCAGTGTTTTGCTAGGGAGTGTAAACCCTATTCCGGCTACAGTTTTTGATGGGAATACAAGATACCTGGGATTAAAGGTCGGAAGCGATAACGAAATGACTCCCAGAAAGGCGATAGTGAGTGTGGGGTATGCTTATCATTCAACGACTGCTGACACGGCCCATTTTGCAATGCCAGATTCAGACTGGACCATCAACGGAGACAATGTATATCACTTGAATGGTAATGTCGGCATAGGAACAATGACCCCAGGAGCTAAATTAGACGTTAATGGTTATGCAAGATTTAATAGCACAGATTTGTATGGATACCAACAGTATGCATATCAAGCTCTCAATGTTGGTGGCTCGCAATCTGAACTTAGATGGATAAAGATACCTAATGCGAACACTTCACCATTAAGATTTTCTATATTTCGATATACGCATGAGGATGGCAGTTGGCTTGGTCAACTTTCTGCAACTGTTTCAACAAATATAGGAGAGTGGGGGTCGCAAGCAGGAAATACTTTCATCCGGGTTGAAAAGGCTGAATTTAATGTTCCTCTTCTCAAGAGTGTTGTCAGCTGCGAAGGTTCTGGTGGTGGACAATCTGGTATTTTTTTACAAGTCTTAGGTGGTAGAACTTATCATTTTAGTGGCTTACCTTCAGTTCCAATTCTCTCAGATCCAGAATGTTCTCAAGGGAGTACCACACTTAACTTAGGTTACGGATCTGGTGTTTGGATAGCGCCTGCCCTGATTGTTGACGGAAATATTTATGGAAACCTTGTTGGTACTATAGATAACGCCGATAAGCTGGACGGATTCCACAACGGACAGGTTTCTGCTGACATCTGGGATGGACATGATTGGGGAGATACTTATCCTGGTGCTTCAAACTCCGATTTAGTTGATGGAATTCACGGCACACAATTCTTGAGAAATGACCAATCAGGGACGTTGAATGGAAGTCTGACTATGGGGGGAGATATTAATCTCGGGTCAAATCGACTTAATATGACTGGGGAGAGGTGGCTCAGGCCGAATTTTGAATCAGATGAAATCTTTCTTAATACTGACCTGAACACAGGAATTATCTTTCGGTTTTCGGATCCCTACAGAAAAATCAGGTTTTCGCACGATGGAACAAACGGGTATATTACCTCTTACGGTAGTGGTGGTTTAGTTCTTCAATCCTCCACTAATGGAATAACGCTCGATGCAGCGAACAATGTCATAGCGGCAGAGAGAATAAATCCCCGTGTGAACAATGCTTTTCCTCTTGGTGGAGCAAGCGAAAGGTGGGCAGATGGATGGTTCGTAAATCTACATTATTCAGGGACTCTCTATCCTTCTCATTTAGCAGAGAGTAAACTTCCGCTAAACAATACTGAGATTGAAGATGGTGACGTTATAGTTTATAACCCCGAGACTGGCAAATGGGAAAAATGCAACAGTGAGAAAACTTTAGACTTCGTGAGCGTTGCCGTGAAATCCACTGCCGAAGAAATGAAGGTTGATCCGGAGAATGTAGAGGGTTTTGAGGGTAGACCTGTGATTCTGGGAGTGTACCACGTTAAAGTCATAGGAAAAGTCAAAAAAGGACAGATCTTGGTTACGTCCTCTGTGCTTGGATATGCAAAGGCAGTGGACGCCACAGTTCAGAATCTGCCTTACAGGATCGGAAGACCTGTGGAATTAAAAGACACAGATGGTCCCGGCACGATAAAGGCGTATTTTAACATAAAATAAGCAATCGGACAGGAGGTAAAAAATGGATAAATCCAAAATCCTCAAATTCAAATTTTTTGTCTTAGTGATTTGTATTTTTGTTTACTTCAATCTTTTTACCCAATCCCGTAGCCAAAACTATAAAATGTTCACTGATGTTTTAGATGAATTAGGCGGGAGGGCACAATCTGCTAATTATCTTTTGAGGATAGGGACTGGGGGTCAGCCGTCAGTGGTTGGACTTTCTAAGGCAGATAGTCTTTGGGCACGGCAGGGGTATGTTAATACTGCGGCTTTTGTGCACGCGGATGATAATGCTGATGGAAGGATAACGGTCGCTGATGTAGTTTATGAAATAAATCATCTTTTCAAAGGCGGACCCCCTTCTCGTCCTCCCGAGGTCTGTGATGTGAACTGCGATAATCATTGTGATGTATCAGACGTAGTTTATAAGATTAATTACCTTTTCAAAGGTGGACCGCCACCGTGTAACCTGTGAGGAAGTAAAGTAAGCACTAATCAAGCTCTTCAATTGTCAAAGAACGCTTGAACCGGCAGTGTTTCCTATAATCAGCTCCATTAATCTTGGCAAGGAAGTCAAGCACTGCCGGTTTGCTATTTTTTACTCAATTTCTTAAATTGAATCTGCTATTTCTACCTGCCTTGGTCTTCCTTTTTGCCTTTTCAGAAACAGATTATCCAAATCTTCTTGCTTGAACCTGACAATTGGCTTCTTGCCAATGTAGAGCCTATGACCTTTGAGCATACCTCGACTGTCCAGGTTATCAATCGTGTTCTCACACACTCTGAGGTATTCAGCAGCTTCTTTTTTGGTCAACCAAGGCATAGATCAATTCCTGCATCTCGAAAAGCAGATTTTATCATATTAGCCCAGTACAAGTCATATCTCAGGGGTTTGTCGCTTTGAGTCTGAGCGTAACTTAGATCGCATTTCTCAATAGTCTTCCAATCTCTACCTGAGCTTTCTATTTTTTTATAAGTATTCTCATCGAGGACCCTCACTATCTTCCCTTTACAGTAGTCTTCAACCCTTTTTTGAACCTCTGAGAAGCCTTCCATATTGCCCTTTTGTAGCCAGTATTGAGTTTCAGCCAAGAACCTTAGCCTATCACACATCTGCTTATAACTAAGGCTCTTCTCGAACCTCTCTGGTAAGGTTCTATTCGTTTCCTCAATTATTCCCTGAATCTTGTCTATCCTCTTCCTCAGGTCTCTCATCTTTTACCTCTTCTTCAAAGAACTGGATGTGTCTTTCCACCATAAGCAACTTACTGGTGCTGCCCCTATACAGAGCAGTATATCCTTCTGCTGTCTCACCCAGTATTGCTTTTCTCATTTCTCTTAGAACCTCAAGGGATGTCTTCCCTTTCACCTTTGTGCTGGTTATCTCCGGAACGCCAAGTCTATGCATTCTTCCGGTAGGTATCCAGAACACAAAGGATACTTTGCCGCTGTCAAAAAGCCTCCTACCCAGGGGATCTTCCGCTGTCAGCAGCTGGTATCTCTTTCCCCTGCTGAGGCTAAGAGGCAGGGGGAATTTATCCAAGCAAAAAGGTATGAAACACTCACACCGCCAGTCCTCGTTCATCCCTATCTTCTCCTCTAATATCTCTACTCTGCGTCTTAGACCTTTGGTCATTTTTATTCTTTCCTCAATGGTTCTACCCTCTATCCAACTCAAGAGCATCCACTCTTGAAAGTTCCCCTTTACCTATCTGTTTTTCCAACATATCCAGCTTTCTCTCCAATATCTCCTGTTCCATAGCTCTCACCAGGACATTACTCAAAAGCCCTATGGAGTTGGATATCCTCACATCTATCAGTCCTGTCCTAACCTGGTTGACTGTCTGCTCTAAAAGTCTTACCACGTCTGTAAGGCTCTTGATTTTGATATCTGACTGGTCTAACACCTTAACTCTGCTCTTTCCTCCTCTGCTTGCAGCTTCCAGCCTTTCAACCACCTTACCAGGGTGGTGAAAAAAGCAATACTCTGATCCTTCTATAACCGGAGCCTGGCAGGACTCTCCATCATCTTTAATGAATTTACACACCTTAAGCATTGCAGTTAGCTCCTTTCTTGCTCGGTAAGGGCAGGGAGGACGTAGCTAATCTCTTGAGATGCTTGAGATTAGAAACCAACTTCTGAGAGGAAGCAAGCTTAATCTTTCTGTTAATTGCCATATCTTTTCGTGCCTCTTCTATGATTTTTTCTTCATCTTCAAGGGCAGATAGATATGCCCTCCCGATGGTGAATTGGTCTTTGTCTTCATTTCCACAATTCGAGCATCTCCAGATTGGTCTGTTTTCCTCCCATCTGTTCACATCTATCTGGTTGGATTTACAAACCAGACAGAGGATTAGATTTAGTGACATCTTTAACTCCTTCTTTCACAGAGTGTCAGTTTTCTTTCAAGTTGAAGCTTACAGGGTGTCGATTCTCTTTCAGGTTGAACCTGAAAATTTTCTGCCACCCTTTGTGTGTTAGAACGGTATTTCTTTTTCATTATGCTCCTGTTCTTTACAGGGTGACAGATTTCTTTCAGGTTGTTGTCTTAATTTCCTGAACTCCGCTCCCTGAAACCACTCAAAGTCCTCTTTTAACCTGATAGAATCTGCAGAGCCCATTCCCGGCTTATTATGGTCAACTATTCCTAATACTGCGAAGGTTTGCATTATGGCTCTGGCAGTGGGATTGCTGACCCCTAATTTTTCGACAATCTCATCAGTTTTTAGATTATCTCCTGCTTCTTTGTTTAAGAGCAGGTTTAAAACTTGTCTCCTATCATCGGGCATACTTGAGAGCCCGACCTCTATGACAAGTCTTATATCTTCCGCATTGATCTGATTTCTTCCCTGGATAATTGCGTGTCCCCGGGCTAAATTATAAAGGATTGAAGATAATCTAAAAGGATGCTCTATTATAGGCTGGTTATAGTTGTAATCTGTCTGCTGCTCTCTCCAAACTGATACAGTCGATCTGGCAATAGCTACCAGATTCGACAGCTTGGCAATAACCTCGATTAGGCTCTGGTTATCCTTAGCCCTATCCCATTGGATTTTTCTAACCCCACCGGTATTTCTCCATAGAAATTCTAAAAAGTCACTTACTACCTGTTTGCACCTCTGCGCCTTAAGCTTATAAGATTGGATATCTGTAAGTCCAGCCATCACCTTGTTTATCCTGCTTCCATTGGAGCTATCATCATTTACTGTGAGAAAAAGGAGTCGACTGCCGAATTTCCCCATTATGTTCCACACCCTGAAATCAAAGGGAGTTGAGGCACCCAGCCAGGCAAAAAGATAATCACCTTTATATCCCCTTCTACCCCTGACACCGCTATCTGTCTCCAGCCCTTGTCCATCAAAAACCCTGGTAAGAACTGAGATATTTTCTATTAAATCTTCCCTCCTTTTCTGGAAAACCGGTCCCAGTTCAGGGATGATCAGGCATTTGTATTGTATTCTTGGCAGAAGGTCTATCTTTGGTAGCTCTTTTTCTTTGACATTTGAGCTGTGCGAAACAAAAGAGGCAGGCGTAAAGGAATCTGATTTGTAAGTAATACCCTCCACATCAAAAAAAGAAAGAACCGTAGTCTTATTAGTGGACGGACTATCGAGGATGTTCAGCCCGCAAGGGTTGGTTATATCTTCAAGAAGAAGGGTGGCAATCACCGATAAGCAGGCATCAGTTATGAACCAGGTTCTCTGGTCGAAGTTTTCGACTATGGTGTTTCTTACGATACCATATTTATGAGTAATTGAAACCTCATTTAGTTTCTCATCCACTCCAAGTTCACTTTTGGCTATCTCATTTAACTCTTCTTTCATCTTTTCTCCTCATATGTTTTTGAAAATTCCTGTAAATGGAAAACTCGTCCAAAGAGTTCAATCTAACTTCAAGTATCTGTTGTCTCTGATAATATTCAGAAAGATTAATTCTGTGTTCCCTCAATGCCGCATCCAGTTCCTTCAAAAGCTTAGTCCATATCTCCTCTAATAAGAGAATCGCTTCATCAACAGTCTTATCATAATCCTGTTCAATACTGATCTCTCTATATGTTCTCTGAATAATTAAGGGTGCTTGACTTTCAGGAAGGACGATCCCTGCTTTTGAACTTAGATAGGTAACTGCGTCTCTAAAATCCAGGTTATAGAGCTTCTGGACAAGTGTGAAAATATTTCCCCCTTTTCCACAAGAGTGACAATAAAAAAATCCATTATTTACACAAAAACTCGAGGGATTTTTTCCGCCGTGCAAAGGACAGCAACATCTGTTTTTCTTGAGAGAAATTCCCTGCTCAGCTAAAATATCCTGAATCGACACTCTTGCCTTTATCTCCTCAAGGTCGAATCTCGTCTGGGATTCCTCTGATCTTCTCATTCTTTTCCTCTTTTGGTGAAAAGAGCTTAATTTTTAGTCAAGGCCTTCAAATTCCTTATTTCCTCTAAAAAGGATAGAGGCTCAACTGTGGTATCCTTTCCAAAGTATTTTAGCACCAGCTCTGGTCTTTCAGGTTTATCATTGAGATGGAAAGTGGCTCGTCCTTCCCTGTCTTTTTCAATGTCAGATAGCTCAAAGCGATTAAGAATTAGAAAAGCAGATAAGGCAAGTTCTGAGGTTGAGAATATTTTCTTGTCTTTCATATTTTTCCCTCTGTCAATGGTATATCCAGTGGAAAAAATACCTTTGGTATAAACTCTTTTGAACTATTTTTTCGACCTTTTTGGGAAGGATTAGGTCTGAGGGGTGTAGTGACCTTACATAGGGAGGTCACTACTACCTATTATTAAGAGAAGCTATTATATGTGTGAGTTATGATTTTTCTGGGGGTGTAATTAGGTAGAACGCCTCTTGTATGCGTGACGAAGGTGCTTAATGGGTTTCTTTGCCTTGGCTACAAGACCAGGCAAAGGACTTTCCCGTGGCTCATATAAATATTCTTTTCGCCCGGTCAAGTAGTATAAGAGCCAACCGATCTTACTATCTCGCTTCTTTATATCCCTCTCTTTAAGTTTCTTTGTAAGATAAAGAATTATCTTCCCTTCTACCTTTTTAGAAGGCCTACCTCTTGGAAGAATGTCCCGAAGATTCTTTTCCCCGTTGAATAGATAAGAGTAAAAGACTGAGGCAAGGAATAGGTCTTGACTTAGAAGTTTTTGAAAGTGATAAGAGTTGACCGACTTCTGAAGTTTTAGCTCTTGTATTCTGAGTTCTTTGTCCTTAATCTTTTTTTCAAGGATGCTCTCATAGTCCTTCTCATCCTCTGAGGAGTTTGGATGACAGAAGTCCGACCTAACGATTTTTTTCTTATTATCAAGCTCAGCTAAATCCTTTTGAAGCTTCTCCACTGTGCTACTCGGCTCAAGTTCCCTGTATATGAAGTTTCTAACTTTGATCTGGTATGACTTGAACAGGCTTGGATGGTCCTTATTAAGAAGAAAAGCAATTATAAAGAAATGTAGATTCAGTTTTTCTTGCTTTACCTTCCACTCTTTCGACATTTCCTTTACATAGTATCTCAACACGGCATTAAAGACTCTCGGTGGCACTCCACGGTCAATCAATCGTTGGGCAGACTCAAAATATGCTTGATGGTCTCTCAGCATATAGGCAGTATGCCAATCTCTTGGGCATAGATTTAGTTTAGTTAGATACCTCCACTTCTTTTCGAACATTCTTTCAGAAGGAATGAGCAAACCGTAGGTTAAGTCTATATAATCCCAAAGAAGAGCCTCATACGTATCTGGGGGATGGACACACTCACAAGTTTTTAAAACGTAATTTTTGCTCAGTGGCAGGTTTAACATAGAATCATCTACTTTCGGAGTCTTTAGAGAATTGAAATAATACCAAGCAACCAGCCCTTTTAACCGCCACTGAAGTTTGCCTCTGACCTCATATACAGCGTCATCAATCTTTTCTTGACAACACCGCATAAAGATTTCTAAGCCAGGCTCATCTTCCAACTGGTCAGCCAGGTACTCGACGACCGTTCTTTCAGAGTTATTCAAAATCTCTATGGTTTTTATATCTCCTTTCGCTCTGTATATAGGCATCACATCAAACTGACAGAAATCGATTGTTTTTTGATCTGGAAGGTATTTTCTTAGATTGTCGAGCGAATTCAAAAGCTCTATTGAAAACTCTCCCGTAGTTGGATCTGTTGGAATTAGCTGTAATTCCATTAGCTGGTCGACCAAACCAGGAGGAATCTCCGGGTTAATGAACCTTTTGATTTGCTTCTTGATGTCCAGTTCAGGTAGAGCTACAATGTCTTCTACGGATAAGATTTTAGTTGGAGGAGCCGATGGAGCAAGCTTTGGCTTGCCCACATCCGTTTCATATGATTTCTTCTTTCTTGTTTTTTCTATTCTCTCTTTCATACACTAATTTCATATAAAAAAATCGAAGCCAAAGTCAAGCTTCTTGGCAGCTTTAATCTCTTCTAATGGGCTGGGTCAACTCCTCCACATCAATATTAGCCCTTCCCACAGCAGGCGATACCTCATACATCTCTGTGAAGTTGGAAGGATAAGGATTAAGTTGTTTCATCAGACTTTCAGTATCCCTTAAATCGGGGTCAATCCAGATATCTTCATTTTCAGGTCTAAGAATAATCGGCATTCTTGGATGAATTCTCGTCACTAAATCATCTGCCTCTGTGGTGATGATGGTATAAGAATGGACAATCTCTCCTTCAGGGTTTTTCCAGGCTTCCCATAACCCAGCAAAAGCAAAAAGCTCTCTTGATTCTAAGACTATCATGTAAGGAAGTTTCCTTCCCGGTTTTCCTGTCTTCTGCCACTCATAATAGCCATCAGCCGGGACTAAGCATATCCTTGTGATAAAGGCTTTCCTAAAAGAAGGCTTCTCAGCTACAGTTTCGACCCTTGCGTTGATCATCTGATACCCGATCTTCTCGTCTTTTGCCCAAGAAGGGATTAAACCCCATCTCATATCCGTCATTATCCTTTCTGTCTCCTCGTTGAGCAAAACTACAGGATTCTTTTGGGTAGGGGCGACGTTATACCGGGGTCTATGCTCCGCCTGATAGTCCTTAATTTTGAACCTCTTTACAATTCCATCTGTATCAGTTGTTAAGGTGTAGCGACCGCACATAGATATTTATATCATAAGCTTATTCTTGATGCCTGTCAAGTAAGTATTTCCCGAAATAGTTCTCAGAGATTCTCTCACCCAATTCAAAAATATAATCAAAGGGGTTAGGGGGCGCTATCCCCCTCCTGTTTCAATTTTGTTTCAATTGGGATTGAAATTTCTTCGGTTTTGATGGGATAAAACAAATTTTAATAGGGAATGGTGATATGCAATGTAGTT
>JALHSU010000270.1 GCA_022865345.1 Candidatus Zixiibacteriota bacterium | reverse complement strand
GTCGGGCATTCCCTCCTTTGGCGGGACAGCCCGACCTACTACTTTTAAGCCTCCAGGGCAGGCGCAGGGGCCTGCCCCTACCAGTATTTTTTGTGTTTGACAATCGAGTGAAGTTTACTTATTTTTGCTTAAACTTAATCTATCTATATGCAGAAAAAACAAGTTCTTGTTCCAGTGCTAATTCTAATAGGGGTTGTGGTTGTGCTTTTTGTAATCTCTTTGTTATTCAGGAAAAGAGAAACTTCTACCAGGGATGTTTTTCAAAAGCAGGTAACGGAAAATCTGGAAGATGGTTACACTATCAAGGATGTTATCTTCGAAAGCCTGGATAATAAGAACCAGCAGGTCATAGCCATCATCCACTGGGAAGCAAAAGACAAAATAGGTCAGCAGGATAGTTTAGTAGTCAACGAGTTTAAAGATGGGAAATTGACAGATATTTACAGCACATCTGAATGGGTTCTGGATTTTGGGAATAACCTGAATGGAGATAGCGTCACAGTAGCAGATATAAATAAAGACGGTCTTAAGGAATTTGTGGTTACCGGGTCGACTGGAGGTAACTGCTGGACTTGTTCGTATCTTAAGGTCTTTCAGCTAAAGAATCATCAGGTTTTTGAGCTTCCCAAAGATCTTCCGGAGACCCAGGTCATCATCGGATTAAAAGATCTGATTGGTGATGGTTTGGAGGAGCTTTTGGTCCTGGATGCTCAGTGGGAATTCTATATGGACCTGTGTCATGCCTGTTCGCCCAGCGTGAATCTGGTCTATAAATGGGAAAAAGATAAATATCTCGACAGGTCCGGAGAATTTCCTTCCTACTACGATGAAGAAATCAAAGGACTGGAGCAAGAGATAATGAATATGAGCGCGGATGAGCGAGGCACAGATTATTATATGGGCAGGGTTATCTCGACTTTTTTGAATTATCTTGAAAAAGGGGAAAAGGAAAAAGGCTGGGAGGTTTTCAAAAATTATATGGCTGAAGAGAATTTTAAGGAAAAAGGATTTAAGGATATGGCTAAGTGGATTACGGATGATTTACATAAAAGATTTTTTGAAGGACCTCAAACTTGAAGAAAAGTAGGTCGGGTTGAGCAAGCTACCTGACTCAAGGAAAAGGAGGTGATTAGAAAATGTTTAAGAAACCGGTCTATCTGAGGTGGGTGTCGTTTGTAATTTTGTTGACTCTATTTATGTCTTGTGCATATTCCTTGCAGAAGTCCTCTTCTAAATATAACCCTGCTGATTATAGCAATTACGATAAACCCGGTACAGCATCTATCTCTGGTCAGGTTTTGATAGGCGTAGGGCCCATATTGGCTAAAGACTATTCGCCTCCCGTATCTCTGCGAGAATTGGACAAGAAGACGATGGATCTGAAAATGCGCGAATCAGACTTGCAATACACACCGTCTACTAAAATCGATGCAGAATATGGTCCTGGTTGCATTGTCGTGCTCCATCCTATTACAAAATACTCAGAAGGTTGGTTTTCTGGAATATTTCTAAGAAAGCCCAAACACCCATTGCCGCCTTACGAACGCCAACTCGATTCAAGATATGCCAAAACATGTATAGCTGACAACCAGGGGAGATTCAAATTTGAAAGCTTATCACCCGGTCGGTATCTGCTATTTACAGTTCTGCCTAATGGGGACCCGTGTTGGACAAGAGTCGAAGTGTCTAAGGGTACAAGCAAACACACAATTTTGTACAGGCAGATTTCTCACAAGCCTTGAAGCAGTCGTAGTCGTAGGTCGGGCTGTCACAGACTGCCCGACAAAATTCTGAAGAGAGGTGCTTTTTGTCGGGTAGCTATCGCAACCCGAGCTACTTTTTTACTTTTCTGTACTCTAAATCAATCAGGAACCAACGTAGCGTTGCCTCTCCTGTAGCAACGATTAGATAGCATCGTCATGGACGAGGCACTCCATAATCAATCAAAAGCTTGACAAAGAAGAGTTGTTTGAGTATTTTCTCCACAATTTTATGATTTCATTAGAGGCCAAGAACTTAGCTAAAAGCTTCGGTTTCAGAAAAGTCTTCGAGGGGATCAATTTTTCGCTCAGGGGAAAAGAATCCCTGGTCATTACTGGCAAAAATGGTTCTGGCAAGAGCACCCTTCTGAAGATTTTAGCTGGTTTGTTGAGACCATCAAAGGGTGAAGTAAATATTAATCTGGAAAGTCAAATAAAAAATAGGGGAGAAAGAAGAAAACTCATAAGTTTTGTTGCGCCGGACCTATCATTATATGATGAGCTAACCGCGTTAGAAAACCTGGAGTTCCTGGCTAACGTGCAGGGTTTAGATTTCAAGCCAGATAAATTGAACAAAAAGCTGGATGAAGTAGGCTTAAAGGGCAGAGGAGAAGATCGGGTATCATCATATTCTTCAGGAATGAAACAAAGATTAAAATATATTTTTGCCTTGCTGAGCGAACCTCAGATTTTGCTTTTAGACGAGCCGGGAAGCAATTTGGACGAGCCTGGCCTTTTTCTTTTGGATAATATAATAGCGGAACAGAAAAAGAGAGGGATTTTAGTTTTAGCCACGAATGATAAAAGGGAAATCAAATATGGGGACAAAATCCTCAACCTGGACCAGCAGGGTTTTAGCTTTATTTCTTAAAGATTTCAAATCAGAGCTACGCACCCGCTATAGCCTGAACGCTTTAGTGATGTTCGCGGTGATTACCCTGACTGTGGTCAGCTTTTCTATCGGGATGTTCTCTTTGAGCTCGAAGGTTAAATCGTCCCTTTTCTGGATCGTCATCTTTTTCTCAGCTATGTCCGGGCTGGCTCAGGTATTCATAAAAGAGGAAGAGGCAAAAACCTCGACTCTATTAAAACTGGTAGCTTCGGCCGAGGCTATCTTTGCGGGGAAGTTGCTTTATAATCTGGTTCTTTTGCTTTTTCTGGAGATAATCATTGTTCCTTTATTTATCATAATGTTAGGGTTTTCGATTTTAAATTTCTGGCTGTTTTTATGCGTATTAGTCTTAGGTAGTTTAGGCCTGGTATGCTCAACAACCATAATTGCAGCCATTGTGGCTAAAGCCAGCGTAAAAGGAGCGCTCTTTGCAGTTCTTTCTTTTCCAATACTTCTGCCTCTTCTGGTTACGGTAATCTCTGGAACGAATTTAGCATCTGAGGGAGCCTCATTTTCACAAGGGCTGAGGGATCTGCAGATACTTTTTTCTTATACTGTGGTGATGTTTGTGGCGTCGTTCATGTTATTTGATTTTGTGTGGGAGGAATAATAAAAAGGGTGATAGGTCGTAGGTAATAGGTTGTGGGTAAGAAAGGCAAAATATGTGGTGGAAAATCTTGACGGGTTTGCTGATTGGAACAGTGGTGGTCTTGGTGTTTTTGATGCCTCCTCCCCAAAAAGAATTGGGTGATATTTCCCGGATATTTTTCTTTCACGTGCCTGTTGCCTGGGTCACGGTTTTGGCTTTTTTAGTGGCTATGGTAAACAGCATCCTGTATCTATCAAGAAAAGATCCGGTTTACGACCTTCAAGCAGCAATTTCCTCTCAGCTCGGATTTCTATTTGCGATTTTAGCCACAGTCTCTGGTGCGATTTTCGCCAAAAATGCCTGGGGCTCTTACTGGAACTGGGATCCAAGGGAAACCTCAGTTTTCATTCTCCTTTTGATCTATGGAGCATATCTGGCTCTACGCTCAGCTATTGAAGCGGAGGACAGGAAGGCTAATCTTTCTGCGGTTTACTCAATCTTAGCCTTCATCACGGTTCCTTTTCTGGTCTTTGTGGTTCCCAGAGTGTTTCAGTCTTTACATCCCACAGACTCGATAGTAAATTCGCAGATTAAAATCCAGATGCCACCTCTGGTCTTACTGGTATTCTTAAGCTCGCTTTTGGGGTTTAGCTTGCTTTTTGTCTGGATATATAACTTAGAAGTCAAGTTGAATATTTTATATAAAAAGGCAAAAGAAATCCATTCTGTCGGATAAAAGGAGGTTTTAGAGGATGTCTGCAAATTTAGGAGTGATGGTCGTGGTCTTAATCATCTGGCTGGGAGTATTCATCTATCTACTGCGGCTGGATAAGAAGGTGAAGGAGTTAGAGAAGAAATGAAATTAAAATATGTAATCGGCATTGGAATAATTTTGATATTCGTAGTTTTCGGTGCCCTATCTTTCAGGAAAAACCTGACCCCCTATGTGGGATTTAAAGAGGCGATGAGCTCCAATACCTCGGTTCAGATAATCGGTGAGATAATCCCGGAGGATACAAGATACGACCTGGAGAATCATCAATTTTATTTCAGCCTGAAAGATCCAAAAGGGGAGAAGATGAAAGTGGTTTTCAACGGGGTGAAACCAGCTAATTTTGAGCAGGCAACCAACGTTGTGGCTATAGGCAAATATCAGGATGGGGTCTTCTCTGCGGATCAGATTTTGGTTAAATGCCCTTCAAAATACCAGGGAGGTAAATAAATGGTTTTGGGTGATTTTCTTCTGGTTCTCTGTCTTTTAGGAGTCGTTTTTTCAGCTCTGCTTTTTCTGTTGAGCTCAAGTGGAGATAAAAAGATATTGTCCTGGGCTAAAAAGGTTTATTATCTGACTTTTCTTTTTGCATTGCTGGCAACTGCGGACCTTTTTTACCTTTTCTTAACGCATAACTTCCAGACCTCATATGTTTACGGCTACAGCTCATCTGACCTGCCTTTCTTTTATCTGATATCCTCTTTCTGGGCAGGGCAGGAGGGGACATTCCTCTTATGGCTTTTCATCGGGCTCCTGTTAGGTCTTTTCCTGATCAGGAAAAAAGATGACCAGTTGCAAGGGCACGTTCTGTTCTTCTACCTTCTGGTGCAGGTATTCCTGTTGGTGTTGTTGTTAAAGAAAAGTCCGTTTGAGCTATTGTCTGATGTGCCTCCTGAGGGAAAAGGACTCAATCCGCTTCTGAAAGACCCCTGGATGGTGTCTCATCCTCCTCTGGTGTTTATCGGGTACGCAGCGATAGCCATTCCGTTCGCCTATGCACTGGCAGCTCTGATCAAGAATAAATATGATACCTGGATTAAATCCTCTCTGCCCTGGGTAGGATTCTCTGCCCTGACCCTGGGTGCCGGGATTTTCGTGGGAGGGTTCTGGGCTTACAAAGTTTTAGGCTGGGGAGGTTACTGGGGTTGGGACCCGGTGGAAAATGCTTCCCTGATTCCCTGGCTTACGACTGTGGCTTTAGTTCACGGATTCATCTTAGAAAAAAATAAAAATAGCCTCAGGAAAACCAATCTTTTCTTGGGAATAATTTCTTTTCTACTGGTGCTGTATGGAACGTTCCTCACCCGGAGCGGAGTCCTGGCAGATTTTTCCGTGCATTCGTTTGCTGATTTGGGACTGAATAAATATCTGATTTTCTTTCTGATTCTGTTCAGTGCTTTCTCTTTGGGTATGCTGATTTACCGTTCTTC
>JALHSU010000269.1 GCA_022865345.1 Candidatus Zixiibacteriota bacterium | reverse complement strand
GTATCCTTTTTTCCACAGCTAAAAATTATCGCCCCAGTTATCAACAGGTATATAGAGACTGCTTGAACCAGGACAAAATATCCTTTTTTCAACAGCATCCTTTATGTTTATGACTCCCTCCAGTGCTCTGGTTATGATGAAGCGAATCCGGCTGTACCTGAAGAGAATCAGATGCAGTCTGGGAAGCCATGAATTTGTTAATGCACCCAGGACAGCAGAAATAATAGGTTTTCCCCTGAAAATCTATGGCAGGAGTCTCTTTTGAAATCTTGAAACTCTTTTTTGTGACGGGACAGGTGGCCTCTTTGCCTAATTCCTCGTCCGTTATCTTATGCTCAGTGTAGCCTGTCGCTGTTGTCAGACTATCCGCACTTTCCTGAGTTGCGTACTTTTCCGGAGTCTTAGAAAAAGCCTTCTTCTCTCCAGCACCGCAGAAATAATAGGTTTTCCCTTTATAATCAACTGCGGGCGTATTCTTGGCGACTTTCATCTCCATACCGCACATCACGCAGGTAAAATCCTTACCAATCTCTTCCTTTATGATCTTATGCTCGGTAACCTGCGCTTTTTCCTCCGCACCGTATACCAGTATGCTGGCAGATGCCAGATACCAGAAAAATAAGCTTAACACGGCCATTATGATTAGGCTTGAACGTTTCACCTTTACCTCCTCACATGTTGAATGATTTGTTTTCTCGATTAATTTTATTTGAGAAACCTCTCCGGATCCTCAACAAAGATATTCTTATGTTCCTCGTTCATAAAATAATAAGTTTTGCCTTTATATACGTAGGTGGGGGTATTTTCTGCAATCAGAACCTTCATCTTGCACACCGGGCAAACAGCCATTTTAGGACCCTTTTCTCCTTTACCTCCAAACCAGCCAGTAGAGAACCCTAAAAACAGGACTAATATTATCAAGATTGCTGCAATTGTCAACCATATTTTCTTCATTTTTTCACCTCCTTAAACTCTTTACTTCAAAAAAACTCCCACAGACCTTGTCCACAGGGCTGGGAGCCCTGCCTACGTTAGTGCAGAAAGGTGTGAGGTCTTCGTAGGTCGGGCACCCTGCCCGACAGCTTTTACCTATCCAGTCGGAAACATTACTCATGTCAATTAACTACCATACCATCTCTTAATCTTATCATCCGGTCAGCTCTGGAAGCCAAATCCGGGTCATGAGTGGCAATGATTATAGCCAGTCCATCCTCAGCCAATTTCTTGAAAAGCCCGAAGATCTTCTCCTTGGATTTAGATTCCAATCTGCCAGTAGGTTCATCTGCCAGGATTATCTTAGGGTCATTTACCAGAGCGCGGGCTATGGCTATTCTCTGCATATCTCCACCATCTAACTCTGAGGGTAACATATTCAGCCTTTCACCTAAACCGACCTTCTGAAAGATCTCCTTAACCTTCTCCTTTTTGTCTAATCTGCGTGCGAAAAGCAAAGGCAGAAGTGCATTTTCATAAGCGGTCAAGGTAGGTATGAGATAGAACAGTTGAAAGACAAAACCGATATTCTCTCTTCTCACCTTGATTAGGTTTTTCTCCTTGAGCTTAGAGACTTCAGTATTCCCTATATAAAGCGTCCCCTCAGAAAGAGTGTCCAGACACCCGATCATATTCAAAAGTGTAGTCTTGCCAGAACCAGACCTGCCGACTACGGACACGATCTCGCCTGGGCTTATCTGAAAATCAACCCCTTTTAGGGCGTAGAGC
>JALHSU010000268.1 GCA_022865345.1 Candidatus Zixiibacteriota bacterium | reverse complement strand
GTGAATGCGGACAGCACAAGGTCGAAGGTATTTTCCTTTAACTGGCTAAAGTTGCCATCTTTGACCAGACGATAATCTCCTTCAGGGTCGATTTCCCTGGCTTTCTTTATCATATCTTCTGATATGTCTATTCCTGTCGCATCGAATCCAAGCTTCTGCAGAAATCTGGTAGAACGTCCTGTGCCGCACCCGAAATCTATGGCCTTTCTTCCTTTGACTTGCTCAAATATGATTTCAGGTAAATCCCGGTAGGCTAAATAATATGTGTTATGAAACTCTAATTTAGCATAGGCTTCGGCATACTTAGCGTCTTCATAGGTATTGGAGAAGTCCATAATCGTTTCCTTTCCCACGCTAGCGAACAATTCTCTTCAGGTCAGTGGACCCGTCGGTCACATCTGCACCCACCTTTGTAGGTCTTGAGCCTTGTGCCTCTGATATTATTCCTGTCAGGTACGCAGGGTGCCTGACCTACGAGACAAATGTGGTTACATAACAAGGAATTTATTTGCGTTGAGGAAAGTATGCCGAAAAGTAGAACTTGATCCACTACATCGCTCCATCCCATGTATGACGCGGTAAAGATGGTACAAATTTTGCTAAATTATCAACGGTCTCTCTACCTTTTAATAGGTTATTGAGAATTATTTTAGATTTATCATCAAATTCACTTGAGTTAAGCGGAGAAAATTGAGCCGCTATAATAAGATTATATGGGGATAAAAACCTTACGCGTAATTCCGCAGCTGAAGCATCAACTATAACGCCATTTATTTCTGCACTTCCATCATCATATTCTGATCTTGTAATTGGATTATTATTTAATAAGCCATACTCTTCGTAGGCATATCCAATTTCATCAATGCATTTTTCGATGTCAGTCTCTGATAAATTGTACACACCTGTTGGTTTTTCAGCTTTGGCAAGGACATAGACAAATTCATAAAAATAAGTTCCTGGTCGATAGATATATATTTTATCAATTTCTAGTTCTTTGGAATCTATTAAACACTTGGTCGGGGATATTTTCTTAAAATGTTCAATAGCATTAGCTGAGTGTCCACGTAACCACCATATCGGTGAGATAATAGCGTTTTCATCACTCCTAGATCGAAAGATCAAAGGTGGTCTTAGCAAGATTTCCAAACGATCAATAGCTGTTCTGGGATCTTCTACGGCCGATATGCCTCTTTTGCCGGGGAAGGCATCGCACATCCTTTCATAAAAAAATGATGTTGTAGTTTCTTGAATTTGTGGAAGGTGCTTATAAGGATTGTAACGATCCCGATTCTCAACTTCAAGTATTATTTTATCATCCTTCTTACTTTCATCAATAATTGATGGACTAATTGATTCTGAAGCAGTCAGTGGATGCATAGATGATTGTATTGCCCTACGTATCTTGTTGCACGCAGGACCTAAAGCAGCCAGAATGTTCCCGTCCTCTCTGTTCGGATCAAAAGTGGCAGGTATTAGTCCTAATATGTCTGTTGGTATATGAAGATCCTTCACGTTTTTAGGAATAATAATGAAATTACGATCTTTGCCTAGCTTGCCGATGGATAAGCCCAATTCGAAAATTACGTTATCTCTGATTGTTAAATAAGTTTTATCGCGAATTTTAGTAACATCATCGGGAGAAAAAATAAATACTCCATAATCGGAGTTATTTATCGAGATTATTAAGTTGTCAAGCGTTGATTTTGTCAAATCAAATACACCTTGAGTCCACACGGTAATATCAGCTTCTTGCTCTAAATTTTCTTGAACAGCATATGCAATAGTTAAACTTTCTACAGACGATGCAATTAATATTTTTGGTTTCATAGACCACACCCAGTATTTATTGAGATTCGAACCCACGATGGAATTCGGGCAAGAGCTTTAGGGTCGCTTCACCTAACTCGTTCATATCCGAATTATACCATCTGTATCTACTCTGGCTAAAAAATATTAATACTGCATTCCGACTCTCAAGTCAAGGCATTTTTGCACAATAAGGATGTAGTAAATAGTAGGTCGGGTTGCGAACCCTGTGGTGAGTTACCCCTGTTCCTTCAGGATGTTATCATCCTGAGGGAACAGCGGGGATGATAACATCCCCTTAGAGCTTGTAATCACTTTTCTAATGCAACCATTTATCTATTTGAGCGTTCAGTGAGTCGAGTCCTTCCATCTGGAATTCACGTTGCACATCAAAATCTTTCTTGAGTGCCTCGATGTCTGGCGAATATCCAGAAGACTGACCAGGAAGTGTGTTAAACAGAGCATAGCGCCTTAGAAGTTCGTGGGCGAAAGAGGAGTCGATTATTCCGGGAATGCCGAAAACGTATTTATGTTTCTCCAACGGTAAATAGTAAGCGAAACCGGTAAAAACGTCCTCGAATTTGAGCTGCTCTTTGATCGGTCCAAGATCGAAGCGGTCATTTCCAAAAGGCGAGCCTTTGAAATCAAAGCCCGCATCTTCCTTCTTCAACGCTTTGAACGCAGCGTCCCACTTGCCGTCCTGAATTGCCGAGTAGCTGATATCGTTGTCCGAGCGAACTGCTGTCAGCGCGACAAAATTCAAATAGACATTGGCAACCCGTCCGTCATACCGCTCGAACAAAAACCTTCCGACGTTGCTTCGTTTGATGCCTGCGAGATTTACAATGTCACGGTTAAAAGCGTGCCTGAAGTTCATGATGACCAGAGCCTTTTTCCGTTTCGCAGAAGATTTCTTTATCTGGTCGAACTTCCGGATGATCTGCGATGCTATGATGCTGTCGCGGGTATCTAAGTGGTCCCAGAATAATTTGAGCCTTGCCTCATCCATCTCTTTCCAGTCGAACGGCATGTCCGAAGGGTAGAGGTTGATCTTGTTCTCGCTAGGCAAGCGCTGATTTAGCTGGTACAGTCTATGCAGGAAGTAAGAGAAGTTCTGCTTCTCCCAGAGCGGGTAAAAAGAGCAGTTCCTATGAAAATTCAGAATTGCGCGATCGACCGAGTCTGCAGACAACCCCCGGGTGTGTAAGAAACTGTTGACCTCCGGATTCAAGGTGCTGACCCCAATTTCGGTGAAGATATTCCCCCCGGACTTGATGAAGCTGCTATCCTCAATAATACTCAGGAACAGCTCGTACTGGGTGACGTCGGGATGAGCTCGTTCACACAGGATAACGATATCGTGGTTCTCGAAGAGCTTAAGGATATACTCTTTTGCAGACATCTTCTGAGATTTGAGGAACTCGAGATAAGGCTGGAGTTCCGGGCTGTATGAGGGTTGAGCGGACAATCCCCAAGCAGTGATCAGCAAGGCGATTGACAAAAGGAACAAATATCGAATTTTTTTCATGAGATAATATCGTTTTCTAAATCGTGCGGCGCATTATCCATTTATGTCCTTAGTATTTCGCGTTAATCAATTCTGGACTAAAAATAACCATACAGAACTCAGACCCTTAAGTCAAGGCATTTTT
>JALHSU010000267.1 GCA_022865345.1 Candidatus Zixiibacteriota bacterium | reverse complement strand
TTGATCAACTCGTCCATTTTAAGCAATCTCAGATTCAAAGCCACGTTGATCTCATCTAAGATTAGCATAAAATATCTGCCTGAAGAACCACGTTTTCTGGCAAATTCCAAAGCTCGTCTGGCTGCTTTTTTGTGCTCGGACAAAGGAAGTTTATCTCCCAGGATTCCCACGTAACCTTTACCCATAGAGTAGATTTCGATATCTCGCGGACATCTCTTGGAGAATTTTATCTCACCATAATCCAGAAAGTCCTTGATGAACTGAACCATCAGTACCTTTTTTTTCTGCCCTGCAGCGCGCATAGCCATTCCCAGTGCAGAGGTGGTCTTTCCTTTGCCATTCCCGGTGAGAACCATCACCAGTTTTTTCTGATCTTTGATTGATTTTTTCTTGCTCATCGTTACACCCTGAAATTGTTTTTTGTAGGGGCACGACATGTCGTGCCCCTACCATTTCTGTATCTACTACAGAGACGCATTCAATGCGTCTCTACACCTAACGGTATCCCCACCTTGACTTCAAGGTGGGAGAATACACCCACGTTGGGGGCAACGTGGGTCTACCTTTCTCGTCGGGCATAAAACCGACGCTATAATTTCCCTATATTTGGTTTTTGACTTTAGACTATAGCCTTTAGACTTTAGCCTTCTTTTTTTATTCTTCCGGCGGTGTTGGAATCAGATGCGAACTCATCAAGATCTCAGCCTGCTCCCTGGCTCTTTTAATCATCCTGTTTGCCTGCTCGATAAGCTCAGTCCTCGAAGGTTTTATTCTTGCCAGCCCCTGCTCAATTGCCTTTAACCCGACTGCCACTGCTTCACGGGTATAAACCTCCGGATCATCCATCGTGGGGATGATATACTCCTCATTTATTCCCTTATCCTGTGCGGTTTGAGCCAGCTCATGAGCGGCAGCTATCACCATCTCGTCAGTGATAGTCTTGGCTCTCACGTCTAAGGTCCCCCTGAAAATTCCTGGAAAACCTAAGGAGTTATTTATCTGGTTATGGAAATCAGACCTGCCTGTGGCGACTATTCTGGCACCAGCCTCTTTTGCCTCCCAGGGCCAGATCTCTGGCACTGGATTGGCACACACGAAAACTATCGGGTCTTTTCCCATATCTGCAACCCATTCCTTTTTAATCACTCCTGGACCCGGTGCGGAGAGCGCAATGACCACGTCCGCTCCCTTCATCGCCTCAGCAATCCCGCCTTTCTTTTTCTCTTTATTGGTTATCTGGCAGAACCTGTACCTGGGATCGCTTTTTTCAAAATCCTTCCTTTCCGAATGAAGGATCCCGTTTAAATCCGTCATGATCACTTTACCCGCATCGACCCCTGCAGCCAGGAAGAGTCTTAAAGTAGCGGTATTAGCTGCTCCAGCTCCTACCATGGCGATTTTGACCTCATTCAGCTTCTTCCCTACGATCTTCAAGGAATTGATCAAGCCCGCCAGGTTGACTGCTGCTGTCCCCTGCTGGTCATCATGCCATACCGGAATGTGAGCCTCTTGTCTGAGCTTGTCCAGGATATAGAAGCATTTCGGCTGCGCGATGTCTTCGAGATTAATCCCACCGAAAGATGGCTGAATTAGTTTGACCACTTTGATCAGCTCATCCGGGTCTTTGGTCTCAACGCAGATAGGATAAGCATCCACCCCGCCGAGATATTTGAATAATAAAGCTTTCCCTTCCATTACCGGAAGTCCCGCTTCAGGTCCGATGTCACCTAACCCTAAAACCCTGGTCCCGTCTGAAACCACTGCTACTGCATTCCCTTTATTGGTATGTTCATAAACCTTGTCAGGGTCTTTGGCGATTTCTTTACAGGGTTGGGCAACCCCTGGAGTATACCAGATTGCAAAATCGTTAAAATCCCGGATAATACATTTCGGCGCTATCTCGATTTTCCCCTTGTAAAAGGGATGCAATCTTAAAGCATCTTTACCCGGTTTTTCAGCGCTGGCTATTCTTTGCTCTTTAGTTGACATAAATTTGAAATCTCCTTTCCTTCAATCCGTAGGGGCGAACCTATGTGTTCGCCCAAGTTTCAGGGCAGACACACAGGTCTGCCCCTACCTGCTCCTTTCCTTCTCACTGGAGTGTAAAGCTTTAGCTTTACTTATAATTTGCTTATCGTCTACTGGACGATAATTCTTCGTTGGTGAGGACACCAACGAAGAGCAGCTTCAGCTTTCCATTCTTCCCCTTCCCAGACCATGGAGGTCTGAAGACCTCCGCTACAATTGAAGATATTCAACAAATCCCGGTTTTCCAATCTTTTTCTATTTGAAAAGCATATTCTTTTTTCCACAGACAGAAATAGCACAGGCTTTTTCAAACCTGTGCTATCGGTTTTCAAGGAAAATCGTTCTCCTCACATCAGATTGAATTTCTTTATAGTCGCATCTGCCATCGCCTGAATTCTCTCCAGCTCCTTCTCAAAACCAGGCTTCTTGAACAGATGTTTGAATCGTCCTTGAAGCTTTAAATATTCCTCAACCGGCGCTTTCTTGGCTATTTTACGAACCGAGGTGATTACTCCATTTTCCATCTCGTAAAGAGGAATAAGTCCGGTTTGAACTGCAAGTTTAGCCACTTTAATGGTATCCCAGGGCTCGTGTGCCCAACCCAAAGGGCAGGGTGCGTGAATTTGTAAATATTTTGGACCAACGATATCCAGAGCCTTCTTTACTTTCTTCTCCAGATCTTTTAGATAGGCAACTGATGCAGTTGCCACATAAGGTATCCCATGAGCTGCGGCTATAGCCGGCATATTCTTCTTTTCAGTCGGGTTTCCCCAGGAGACTTTTCCAGAGGGGCTGGTAGAGGTCCAGGCTTCAAAAGGAGTCAATCCGCTTCTCTGCACTCCGGTATTCATATAAGCTTCGTTGTCGTAGCAGACGTACAGGATGTTATGCCCTCTTTCAAACATCCCGGAAAGACAACCTATCCCTATGTCCGCAGTTGCTCCATCTCCGCCCTGGGCGATGATTTTCGCTTCCTTCTCCCTACCCAGAGCTTTTAAAGCCACCTCTATCCCTGCTGCCACTGCGGCTGAGTTCTCAAACAAGGAGTGAATCCAGGGCATTTTCCAGGCAGACTGCGGGTAGGAAGTGGAGAAGACCTCCAGACACCCGGTAGCTGCAGTAACAATCACGTCCTTGCCGGCTGTATTCATAACAGTCCTGGCAGCCAGGGCTAACCCACAGCCGGTACATGCCTTGTGCCCTGGAGCAAGCTGACTTTCGAGGATCTCTTCTTTTTCTTTTTTCTCTATTGTCATTTCATTTTTTGCCATCTTATTTTCCTCCAATGAGGTTTTCTTTTAAATCGACAAAGACGTTGTCCGAAATTCCGGCTTCGCCCTTTTCGATTACTTTCATTATGGACTCCTTGGGGATATCTCTTCCACCCAGACCAGCGATAAAGCCTGAGACTTTGGGCTGGCTCGGTTTGCCGTATAAGGCAGCTTTTATCTCGTCATACAAAATCCCGGTTGCTCCTAAGGAGATAGCTTTTTCCATAACGATCACGTTTTTGACATTCTTCAAGGCATCATAAATAGCCTCTTTAGGGAAAGGCCTGAATGTTCTTATCTTCAGTACTCCGATTTTTTTGCCCTTGTCTCTGAGCGCATCAACCACTTCCTTTATCGTTCCGACAACTGAACCCATGGACACGATTACAGTCTCTGCTCCATCTAATCTGTATTTCTCGACCAGACCGCCCTGATACCTTCCAAACGTCTTTTTGAACTGGTCTGCAACCTCTTCGATCATATCTGTGGAAGCCTCAATCGCTTTCTGCAGTCTATACCTGGTCTCCATGTACCAGTCCGGTTCTGCCAAGACCCCGAAGGTTAAAGGGTTCTTTGGTGTCAGGTATAACTCAGGCTTAAAAGGAGGCAGAAATTCGTCTGCCATCTTCTGATCAATGAACTCAATCGGTTCAAAAGCGTGCGTCAGGATAAACCCGTCCATATTGACCATCACCGGCAGCATTATCTCCGGATGCTCTCCGATTTTGAAAGCCTGCAGGTGCATATCTGCGGCTTCCTGGTTATCCTCCGCAAAAAGCATTATCCAGCCAGAATCTCTTATCGTCATCGCATCCTGCTGGTCGTTCCAGATGTTTATCGGAGCGGAAACTGCTCGATTAGTGCAGGTAATAACCACCGGCAATCTCAACCCCGCTATGTTAAACAAAACCTCAACCATCAAAAGTAGCCCCTGAGCAGTTGTGGCTGAATAAGCCCTGGCACCTGTGGCCGAGGCACCTAAGACCACTGAGGCTGCTCCAAATTCACTCTCCACATTTAAGAACTCTGCTTTCAGCTCCCCATCTGCCACAAATTGAGAAAGATTCTCCACGATATGGGTCTGGGGAGTAATGGGATAAGCGGAGATCACGTGCGGACGACAGACTTTAACCGCCTCCGCTACTGCCATTGACCCTTCGATAACTTTTTTCATTTTTTATTTAACCTCCACGATCAACTCGATATCTTTTAAAGGACATTCCTCCACGCAGATTCCGCACCCTTTGCAGTAATCCAAATCTGCCCAGTATTTCTTATTTGAACCGAAGATTACACCATCCGGACATACTGCCACACAGATACGGCAATCGTTGCATTTCACCTGTTTAAAAACCGGCTTCTTGATTCTCCAGGCACCGGTCTTATAAGCCTTGCTTGAGCCCGGCTTGGAGACCGTCCCTTCTGGTTTAGGCATTCTTTGCTCCTTTCAACAATTCATAGGCTTTTTCCACAGCCATCACGTTCTTTTTCCCAAGCTCTCCTGGGAAGCGCTCCATAACGCTTCTCTTGATTGCTTCCAGGGAAATAAGCCCGGTCGCGCCGGCAAAAGCTCCCATCAAAGTGGTATTCTGGATGGGTCTACCCAATATCTCCATAGCAATCCTGGATGCAGGAATGGTCAAAATCCTGGATTTGGTTTTCAAGCCAACGTCTTCCGAACTTTTTTCGGTATCTACGAGCACCAGCCCATCTGCTTTCAACCCTTTTAGCAAATCGACAGCGCCGATAAGGGTATAATCCTGAATAATCAGAAAATCCGGCTCGTAGATCTGGTTTCTGGCTCTTACCTTATGATCTGCTATACGGACGAAAGATTGAACCGGTGCACCCATCCTCTCGCTGGTAAAGGTAGGGAAAGCCTGGGCATATTTACCATCTTCGAAAGCGGCAACAGCTAAAAGCTCAGCCGCAGTAACCACGCCCTGACCTCCTCTACCATGAATCCTTATCTCTTTTAGCATAATCCTCCTTTAAACTAACCAATTAAACTTATACGTTTTTTATCACCCCCAATTTGGCTTACTTGATACCTCTCTTTCTTAAGTCAACCTTCTCAAAGTTTTTGCTTTTGATCTTATCTTTCTTTTTTTACCCTTGAACGTTTGAACTTTTAAACCTTTATTTGAATCCTTGAACCCTCGAATCCTTAAGCTTTCTTGTTCCAACTGACTTTAGTCAGGTTTTTTTTCTCTATTTGAAGCAGAGGGTCAGGGTGAGGTTACGCCACTAAAGTGGCTTTTAACGAGAACATTGCATCTCTTTTTCTTGAGTAAACTCCATCAGAACTTTCTTTTTTGCCTTAGTTCTTATCCTTGTTTTTGACTTTGCTTTTATCTTTTACCTTTGAACCATTGAACTCTTGAACCTTTAAACCTTTTCTTACGCTTACGAATCACGAGAAACGGTCACGGTTTTTTCTCACATCCTCGGCAAAGTAATCTTTTTCTGCGCCTGATACTTCCCCTTTTTATCCTTATAGGAGGTCTCGCACTCCTCGTCCGACTCTAAGAAGATTATTTGAGCAATCCCTTCATTCGCATAGATTTTAGCTGGCAGAGGTGTGGTATTGGAGATCTCTAACGTGGCATACCCTTCCCATTCCGGCTCAAAAGGAGTGACGTTGACAATTATGCCACAGCGAGCGTAGGTAGACTTTCCAAGGCAAATGGTTAATATATTTCTGGGGATTTTAAAATATTCCACGGTCCGGGCTAGGACAAATGAATTTGGAGGAATGATACAAAAATTCCCTTTCACGTCTACTAAAGAGCGTGGGTCAAAATTCTTCGGATCAACAATTGTGGTGTTCACGTTGGTGAAAACCTTGAATTCATCTGCCACCCTGATGTCGTAACCATAAGAAGATAACCCATAAGAGATTTTTCCTCTTTTGATCCGACCTGTAGAGAAAGGCTTTATCATCTCTTTTTTTAAAGCCATCTGGCGAATCCACTTATCCGATTTAATAGGCATAAAAACACCCTCTATATTCTGAATTTAATCAAGGAAACAAAGATTAGAAAGGACTTGATCTAAAACTCAGGAAGTAATAAGGTCTGCTAAGGTCTTCTTCTCTAAGAGATTATTTAGATGGTCCTGGGATTTAATCCAGATCTTCCGCAAGCCGCAGGTGTTTTTTCTTTCGCAGGACTCAGCCTCATTCAGACATCTGGTCAAATAGATTGGTCCCTGGACACTTTCCAGGATATCCTTAGCCGTGATCTTGTCCGCGGGCTTTGCCATTGAGAACCCGCCTCTGGCACCACGATGAGATTTGATCAGTCCTGATCTGGTATAACTCTGGAAGATCTTTGCCAGGAACTTCTCCGGGATATCCTCATTCTCGGATATCTCAGATAGACGAACTACTCTTTTTTCGGGCTGTCTGGCTAAATACATAATGCCCAAAAATCCGTAATCGCCTGCTTTGGTTAATTCCATAATAAAAACCTCCTTTTGAGGTCAAAAGGATTTACATAATCTTTTACATCTTAAAAATAACATCTCCTTTTTTCCTGTCAAGTAAAATCTGCAAAAATTTGTTATTTTTTTCACAAGCTAAAAAGGACTTAATTGGTTGTTTTTTATCTCATTCAACAAGTTAAGACATCAAGAAAAGCTGTATAACTTTAATATGCATATTAACTTACCTTCTATCCCACTCTCTTAAAAACTGTAAAAACAGACGTACACCGAACCCCATAGGTCCTTTAGGGATATAAGGTTTACCCTTTTCTTCCCAGTCCATTCCAGCTATATCTAAATGCGCCCAGGGAGCTTTGCCTACGAATTTCCTTAAGAATGCAGCTGCAGTTATAGTCCCGGCAGGCCTGCCCCCTGAATTTTTCATATCTGCTAAATCGCTTTTTATCTGGTCATCATATTCTTTATAAAGGGGCAATTCCCATACCCTTTCACCGGTTTTCTCTCCAGCTTTTTTGACTTTATTCAGAAGCTGCTGGTCATTCCCCATAAGTCCTGCCACCACATTCCCTAAGGCAATCACGCAAGCACCAGTCAGGGTGGCAATATCCAGGAGAGCTTTCGGCTCATATTTTTGAGCATATCCTAAAGCATCTGCCAAGATCAGTCGCCCTTCTGCATCAGTGGACATAATCTCGATTGTTTTACCGGAGTATGACCTGATTATATCCCCTGGTTTATAGGCTGTGCCAGAAGGAAGATTTTCAGTCGCCGGAACCAATCCTACCAGATGAACCGGAATCCCTTCTCTGGCTGCAGAAGCCATGGTTGCAATCACTGCTGCACCGCCTGCCATATCACCTTTCATCTCCCACATACCTTCAGAAGGCTTGATCGAGATTCCCCCAGAATCGAAGGTTATCGCCTTGCCAACCAGCACCACTGTCCCTCTTCTTTTCTTCTCCGGCATATGTTCCATTATGATGAATTTAGCCGGCTGTTTGCTCCCCTGGGCAACTGCCATAAGCGCACCCATCTTCAGTTTCTCTAAATCGGGCAGAGAAAGAACCTCACATCTAAACTTATATTCTTTAGAAAGGTTCAGAGCTATCTCAGCCATCTTGGTAGGGGTCATAAAATTGCTGGGATGGTTAACCATATCCCTGGCCAGATTTGTCCCCCAGGAATCTATCTCGCCAGTCTTTATCCCTTTTTCAATAGCCGATTTCTTGGTTCTATCCTCATCCCAGATAGTCATGCTCTCGACCTCAAAAAGATCTTCTTTCCCCTCGGTTTTGTACTGGTCCAGATGATAGGATGAGAGCAGAGTCCCTTCGGTCACAGCCTGGGCAGATGCTTGAAAATCTATTCCCTTTTGCCCTTTCCCGTGAAGAAAACTGACATAGTTTTTGATCTTAAGCTTTTTAGCCTTCTTATAAGCTGTCCCGGCAGCCTGTCTGATCCGGTCTAAGCTGAACTCCTCTTTCTTTCCAAGCCCGATAAGAATAACTCTTCTGAACTCAAACCCCTTCGGATACAAAACCGCAGTCTGATTTGATTTCCCGGAAAAATCACCATTTTTGAGAAGTAGGGAGATCGCCCCATCTAATCTTTTGTCTAAAAGTTTCGCCTCTTTTGAAAGCCCTTGTGCTTCAAATAGCCCCAAAGCTAAAGCCTCAGATTTTAGCTCCTCAGCTTTGCCCAGTTTAAGCTCGATTTTCATCCAGAACTCCTTTGAATAAATTGTTTTATTTATCAGGATTATAATAAATGAGAAATAGATAGGCAAGAGAATTCAATATAAAAAAAGAGAGACGCATGCTATGCGTCTCTACCAAACCTGCTTTATCTTTTTCTTCCGTCTTTTATCCATCATTCGTTATTAGTCATCCGTCATTGTTTTTATTATATGCACGGTGCCGGCCCATGTTTGAAAAGATAAGCCACCAAGTAAACAATATC
>JALHSU010000266.1 GCA_022865345.1 Candidatus Zixiibacteriota bacterium | reverse complement strand
TCTCACCTCCAGAGGAACCATAAGGGATTATATGCTCTGCCTCGGCTTATTTTTAGACACTGGAGGAAAAGACACCTACTCCAAGCCTTTTGCCAAGGACAGCACCATCTGGACTCAAAAGGGGTTGAATACTGAAAAACCTCTGGAGGCGGAGAAGGGGGCGGGGCTGGATGGTGAATATAAGTGAAATCAGTTTATAAACTTAACATCTTGTCTTCGTATAATTTATTGCAGAGCAAGTACTTTGCCTGGATAGTTTTTGAAAAAAAGACTGGTAGTGTCCTAATTTAAAATCCACAATTTCTAATGCACTAAAATTGTGCATAAGATATGGATATAACAATATTATATTATAATATAATATAATATATTGTAATATAATCCTCCTTCTTGAGCAAGGATACTTCGCCTATTTACTTATAGTCCAATGACTTATAGTGTGATATCTTCTATTGCACACTTGAAAGTATTATTCCTTCCTACAGAAGGATGGAGATTTCCTTCCTTAGAAAGGATAAAATCCTCCCATTGTAATCCATAAACGTTTTTTAAAAATAAGTTTTTTTTACTTGACAAAATTAATTTAACCATTATATTAAAATTATCTCAAACAATGAGACCATTAGAAGCGTCAAATATTTTAGATGAACCTTAATGAAAGGTGGTGAGATTAAATGACCAGAGAAGATGATAATATTGAGATTGCAAAAGAATCGTTAAGAGCAGAAAGACGACGTATTGAGGCAATGATTAAGAAATTAGAAGAAGATGTTTCAATTATTAAAAAGGCAGAAGACCTTTTATCTCCACAATCTACTCAAATTACTATGTTGGGAGAAAAGTCAGATGTTAAGGAATCACAGAGATTTCTTAATATGGCACCTACTGAAGCTATATTAATAGTCTTGAAAGATAGGACAGATAAGTGGTGGGAGCCATTACAGATTTCTGCTGAATTAGTTGCTGGTGGATTCAAAACGAAAGCTGAGAGTTTACACAATACTGTATCTGCAACTCTTTTTAGGTTGGCAAATGAAGGGAAACTTGAAAGGCGACAACGTGGCAAAAGAAAATCTGTGTTTAGAATTAAACAAGGAGAACAATAAGAAAAGCGAAGTGTTGGCTTCGCTTTTCTTGAATGCCCTGCTACAGCAATGAATAGCTGACGGCTTTCGTAAGCTGGTCGTCCCCGTTCAATTCGGGGGCAGGGCGAAACTACATTTGGGGGAGAAGCTGGTGCTTAGCCTCGGCTTATCATCCACGGGCTTTCGGTTCGATTCCGAACTCCTCCACTCTAAAAACTTTAAACCTTGGAAGCCCCGCTCTCCGCAAAGACAACAGGACTCCCGCAACCATAGTCCTTGCAGACTACGGCAGACTACTATAATATATCGACAGTTTCAATCTTTGTCAAGTAAAAAATTGTCGTTGGTCTGCATAGACTTAGAAAGGCAGACCAACAATGAATACGTTACCAATGAACAAAAAGTTATTAATATTATCGTCACTTGTAGAGGGAAACAGTATAAGAAGCATTGAAAGAATTACAGGCGTTCACAGGGACACAATTTTAAAGCTTATGAAAAGCATTGGGTTTAAATGTCAAAAGATTCTTAATAATTCTATGCAAAACCTTAACTGCAAAGAAATTGAATAAAGGAGAAAGAATGAGTAAAACACTTGTTTGCATTGATATGGCTAATTTATACTATTATTTGGAGAAAAAAGGCTGGACAGTAGATTGGGCGAAATTTAAGACATATTTAACAAGTCTTTACGGAGAAATAATATTCATTTTTTATGAAGGTATTAGATGTGCACCTCATTTTATGCAAAAGAATCCAGGAGCTTCTTGGTCAGATTATCATAAAGAAGTAAAGGACAAAATACAATACTTTAGGAAATTAAAGGAAATGGGATTTATTATAGAAACGAAATACACGAATCATATTCCCGCTCCCTTCCCAAAGAAACCCAAAAATAAATGCAATTTTGATGTTGAGATCACTATAGATGCCCTATCAAGAATTGATAGTTTTGAAAGATTTATTTTGTGTAGTGGTGATGGAGACTTCTTAAGGCTGATTGACCATCTGAACCTGAAACAGAAAAAGACTCTTTTAATCTATCCAAAAGATCGAACTTCAGACAAACTAAAACATAGCACAACTGAAAAATCTTTTTCTTTAGGAAGTATAAAAGAGATAGTTAAGGAACAAGTCATACCCACATAAAAAAAATCAGGGTCGGCTTTCGCCGACCCCATTCGCCTTGGATTGCTCCTTGGCTTCCGTCATTAATCTACTATACTATACGTATATTTCGGCATTTGTCAAGAAAAAAATTACAAAAATTTGAGAATTTTTTTGATATTTGCACAAATTTTGTGCAACGACCTATAAAATCAAATTAGGACACTACCAAAAAAAGACTTGACAAGTTCGGTCAATTGAGGTAAATTAGTATTGGTTTAAAAGCTCTTTTCTTTGACAATTTTGCGCTACAGATAGTATTGTAGGTAAAGAAAAACCCTTAAAAGGCCAAAGGAGGCGAAACAGATGAC
>JALHSU010000265.1 GCA_022865345.1 Candidatus Zixiibacteriota bacterium | reverse complement strand
GCAAGAGCCTGATGGCACAGTCCACAAATGGGAAGTGCCCGGCATCAAGGTAGCATCTTGCGAAATCGTCGAAGGAACCAAAGGCGAGCGCATCAAACCAGCGACAGCCACGACATTAGTCGCAGCGATAGCCACCTGTACGGGGCTAACACTCGTTGCACTACCTTGTCCAGTCATTCAAACTACGTAGCGTTATACGGGACGGCACGAGGTGCCGTCCCCCCTATAAAAGGAGATCAGGAAATGATAGAAGAAGATCTGGAAACGCCCTTGACAAACATGATCAACCGGGGAATTTTGAATGACTTCAGCAAAGTCATTGACATTGCTCAGAAACTAATCGATAAAATCGAAGAGCTCATGATCGTTCTGCAAAAAGTGATCTCCGCCCTGGAGAAGAAAGAAGAAAAATAAAGAGGACAAGGCCAGAAGAACCGGCATGAACCATGCGTATCGCATAGCATACCTGGATCCTCTTTCGCAATGTCCCCCAGCCCTCGCGCCTCGCTTACGATCCCGGTCCGGTTCCTTTTTGAATGACCAACGGTTCGCCTCTTAATTCTGCAACGTCTACCAACTGAAAATCAAGCTTCTCGTGTAGTTTTTCGTACACTTCTTCAATGATTTCCATTGACCGGTTAAGCTTGTCCATCATTATGATCAAATCTGCATTATTCATTTAAATTATTCACGAATAATTATGAATAAAGGCGTTTCCTGCGCGATGCCTGACCTACTCGCAGGCGTTGAATCAGCTTTATTCATAATTATTCATGAAATTTCCTACTTTCCTTTGTTACTTGTATTTTCTGCCTGCAATCCTTACAACTATCAAAAAGGCAATCTTTACAGTCTTCTCCTGGCAATTCTGTTTTGATGCCTTTCCGAATTGCCTCAACAATTTTTTCTCCTGCTTTCCGATCTTCTTCGCCCCCTAACCTCGGAACTTTTCCCTTGAGAATGTCGATGAGAACCCTTATCAATGAGCTCGCTTGCTCATTGGTTAAGGTGATTATGTATTTCGATCCTTTTTTCATGTTTTTTTAGGGGCGCCCCCAGCCATCGCGTTTCGCTTACGATTCAACCTCGACCTTGTAGGTTCTTGGGCTTTCTCACGGTGGCTATGGGGACGCTCCCATTTTCCTTAACGTCCGTAACTTCCAGTTCCCTGGGTTACGTCAAATTGTGTCGGTCTCTCTGTTACCGCCTTTTCGATAATCGCGGTTGCTTCCTCCGATGTTATGTCATTTTCTGCCAACTCCGGAAATCTTTTCCGGATCTCTACTAGCTCCTTATAACTCGCTATGGCCTTCCCACAATACACCATCTGGATGAAGTGACTCTGATAAAGCGAGTAGAGGGATTTTCCCTCATCAATCATCTTCTTCACTTCCAGTAGTGAATCATTCCATGATTTCCCTTGTCGCCTGGCTTCGCCTTTATCTGGCGCATAGCAGCCGAACTCAAGCACCCATTGTACTTCTCCAGTCTTTTTCTCTCCGTTGGCGTGTACAAACTCAAGATTACCGATATATGACTGCGCTTCCACCGGATGCCAGGCAATCTCAAAATGAGGCGGCACGAAGCCAGGCTTCTGCCAAAGTTTTTTCACACCGGCCAGTGATACTTTGTTTGGCACCTCGAAATAACCCTGAAGATGGGGCTGTCCGCCCTCCCCGATCTCCTGCGCAATCTTGAGATAAGTCATTCCACTTTTTTCGCTTGCCCACGCGACAATTTCTGCTTTGTGGTATGATCCTTGCATAGTCATTACCCATTTTCTTGCTCTTTGTGAGCTGCCTTCTTTCTCTTTCATTTTTTTTGCACGAGTTGATGATGACTCTGGTAATACTGGGAGTCATCATCAACTCGTTTTTTTTCCCCCCCCTCTATATTGATCCTATATAGAGGGTATATATATATATATTTTTTTGCCGAAATGGCCACACTTGTTAGTCGGATATTTTTGATGTTCATATTGTTGTTATTATGCATATTGTATGCCAACTCCAGATCCCCCTTTATCCTCGGTTTTTTCGTCTTTTCTTCGCCCACAAAAAGTGTTTCCTTTTGATACATGTATATTACACATGTATCAAAAGGAAACACTTTATTATTCTTGACAAATAATTGTAAAGGATTACCCTTATAGCATGGCGTTCGACGACTTTCGATCTGGGGCTGCTTTCCAGTCACAAGAGGGAGATTATGCAATTATCCGCTTGCAAGCGATAAGGATAGTAGATATTGAGGTTTCCTGGATCAATCACGCTGCACTCCAACAGGCGATTCAAGTTTCTTTGGGGTTTGCCAGCTCGCTCCAAATCACTCAAGATTTCCTCAATTTTGCTGAACTAATAGCCGGATTGCCCTTAGTAATCCCAAAAGATTCCTCGCTTCCACTTGCAAATTTTATGGAGGCTGAAATAATTCTCAATCCGCAATATCATACTTTTGAGGCGGATTATTATCTTTCCTCGATCAAACAGCGACCCAGAATTCACGTCAACACAGGCCTCTCCTTTCCTTTCTCGCTGTGGGCGCAGCTCGTCGTCGACTGCCAGATAGTCTATCGGAAGGAGTCTCCAATGAAGGAACATCCGGCTGTGCCCTTCGACCACACCCGGCATATCATAGATAGGTGGGCGGTGGATTTTCCGGATCAAGATACTTATGGGTCTGGGGCAATCCAGGCCTTTCAAGATTCCTTTCCGTACAGCGGCTACTGGCACAGGTTTGTCTACATCGACTGCCTGTGGATTTACGACGGTGGGACTAACCAATTTGCTGCGGTTAGCGGGGTAAAAATAGATCCAGACGGACGTCCCTTTTATTGGGGTACGGAAGAGGATTTAGAACATTACCCGTTGAATTTTTCTGTTTGGGGCTGGACGGCGCCCCCCAGAAAACTTCACGTTGATTCCGCTTTCCAATCAATTTCGGGCGAAATTCGGGGGTATACCTCACCGGAATTGCTGATCTGTTCGCCTCCGTTGTGTCCTACCGTGTTTACGGGGGGGATTGCTCCAATACTGGCGGGCTTATTCGGAGGTGGGATAATTGATAGTTTGATTCACATCGGATCTACTCCTGGGGTTGTTTTTTCGGGGGTTCTTGACGGCTTATGGCGAGTAGGTTACGGGGGGTGTAAAATTTTATGAAAGTAATTACGAAATTCTTCGCAGGTGAAGATGCAACGGCGGAAAACTTCAATCTGCCGCTGGCCGATGCTGATGATAATTTCGATGAGGCCGATGAGCGGCTCGGAACGCTGACTGATGTAATTTTGGCGGCCGAAGAAACCATCGGAACATTCGAAGAACGGATTGAAGAGCTGGAAGGGATGGCACATGAAGCATCAGTAGATGATACTTATATCGCCCCAGTACGCCGGGGATACGATGAGTACGAGGAAAAGTGGAAAGTAGATTTCAGCTATTCCTCGGATGATTTCGAGTACTCTGATGGGGCTTTCCGGCTCAAATCTCCGGGCATTATGCCCGGGACGATGATTGACTATGGCGGGGTTCTTGTTCCTGCCGGTTGGCTTCTACG
>JALHSU010000264.1 GCA_022865345.1 Candidatus Zixiibacteriota bacterium | reverse complement strand
GAAGTGGTTCAACGAGGCTAAAGGATTTGGATTTATCGAGCTCAAGGAAGGGGGGAAAGACGTCTTTGTGCATTATTCCGCGATAAAATCAGAGGGATATAAGTCCCTGAAAGAGGGAGACGAGGTTAGCTTCGATATCACCGAGGGTCCAAAGGGACCGCAGGCAATTAATGTAGTTAAATTATAATATAAGATTTAACCGCATTATGAACCCTCTTCGCATCATTGCGGGGAGGGTTTTTTATTTATTATAAAAGCTCGTAGCCTGGAGCAGGTAGCAGGCAGCTAAAAGACGGTTGGGTATCACCCTCAAACTTGTTTGAGGGTGATACCTACCGGGGAGAGCTTTTTTATTTATGTTAGGGGCGAGGTTACCTTGCCCTGCTCTGTCCGGATGTTTAAGTCTATGTAGGTCAAGCATGGCGAAGCCTGCTTGACGGAATAGACTAAAAATGTCTGTTCTACCGCTCGCACATTGGATGTCAACCAGTCCTTGGGACATGGTTGACCTACCTATCTGTCCCAATGTCTAAGGAATGGAGGTCTGAAGACCTCCGCTACACCGCGACCAAAAAAGCTTGACAATAACTTCCGTATTTTTATATTGGTTAGCGTATTGGGTTAGAGAAAAGATTTTGCTGCCGATAAGGTTATCTGTTATCTGTGAGTTCAAAAAAGATAGATCACGGGGTGTAGCGCAGCCTGGTAGCGCACATGGTTTGGGACCATGCTGTCGGAGGTTCAAATCCTCTCACCCCGAGAAAGACAGTGATGGAATGATTAGTGAAAAAGTGATTGAAAGATAAATCAGTTAGTCACTCTATCACTAATCACTCAGTCACTATGCCTGCCCCCGTAGCTCAGGCGGATAGAGCATCTGCCTTCTAAGCAGAGGGTCGCCCGTTCGAGTCGGGCCGGGGGTGTGAAAAACAGTGATTAAGTGATAGAGTGAAAAAGTGATTAGAAAAAATTATGGATGAGATAAAAAGCTACAGGGATTTGGTGGTCTGGCAGAAGGCACATCGATTAACCAATAGGATTTTTGATTTGGTAGAGGAGTTTCCGAAAACCAGAGGTGCTGAGATAATAACAAGCCAAGTTTTGCGTTCCTCTTCTTCCATTCCAGCCAATATCGTCGAAGGCTACGGAGGAAGAAAAGGAAATGAATTCGTCAGTTATCTATACCAGGCCCGAAGATCGATACCCGAAACCGATTATTGGCTCTATTTGAGTTCTGAGAGGAATTATATCAATAAGGCGGAATATGAAAGGCTATCCTCGGAATATTCGGAAATTCTGAAGATGTTAAACAGCATGATCTCAAAACTGAAGAGGTAATTGTTTTTGGTCACTCTTTCACTAATCACTCTATCACTTAATCATGGTGGGTGTAGCTCAGCCCGGTTAGAGCATCAGGTTGTGGCCCTGAGGGTCGCGGGTTCAAATCCCGTCACCCACCCCAGAAATACAGTGGTTAGTGATCAGTGACTGGTGATGAGTCAATAAGACAATAAGAGTAAGTCAGGAGCACGTGCTCCTTGGCCGGGCAGGCTCGAAATTATTTATTTGTCAGGTGCGCAGAGCACCTGACCTACGAACTAAAACCGGCTTAAAAGCTTTATTTCCCCCCCATCCAGAGCGGGTCGGTCAGTGCAGATTCCACCAGAACAGACCTTACCTGCCCGCCTGGAGCCTACGCTCATTGTAAGGTTGTGCTTTTCACCTAATGCCAGATCCAAAGAGAGTATGAGCCAGTTCTTTTTACCGGACCAGGCTCTGGTTTTCCATTCAGTAGTTCTCTCATCAGTCAAAGTTAAGGAAATATTGGGTGAATGAGCGAAATCTATGGAAATTATCTGGTCGTAATAGGTTAGATTTCCATCGTATTTGCTGGTCCATAAATGTTCAAGCGAAAACGCGATACTATTTTGTCCTGAAAGATAATAGGTAAAATCGAATACCGGAGCCAGAAAATAGGGGAGTCCGACTTCCTGTCTGTTTTTCATATAGGAGAAACCGCCCTTCAGTGTAGCTAAGCTCTTATAATCGTATTCCGCCTCTCCATAGATATCCGAGAAAATCATCCTGTTCTGGTGATTTGTGGTGTAACTGTAGTTTGTCAGAAAAGAAAGCTTTTCCTGAGGAGTCAAGACTGCCTGAGCCTGGATACCTTTCTCATCATATAAATTCAAGATGTAGGCATTTCGGTTCAACAAAGTATAATGATGCTCTTTGGTAAGGGAGGGAGGGTTATTATAAACCAGTGTTCCGTTAGTGAAATCAAGTCTCTTGTAATCTTTGTATTCCAGAGTCAGTCCAAAACCGGTTTGATAAAAGCTGGATGTCAGGTAAACTCCTTCTCCATCCTTCTCCACGTTCTCACCTGAAGGGTTATCCTTTCGTACATATTCTGCATACAAATCCAAATGAGGGAAAACAAAACTTGCATTTCCCCCAAAGAGCCGGATAAAACCAAAGTTAGTAATATCAGTTTGGACAAAGCTTCCTCCCATGGTCAACCATTTGGAGATGACCATTTTCCCGTCTGCTCCCTGCAGGGGGTCATTTATCCTTTTGTATCCATCCCTGGGAGAACCGGCTAAAACCGTTAAGTCAAACCTGCCCGAGTTCAAGTTACCTTTTATGCCATCCAGGTTATTATCAAGTCTCAAATCCCGATTCTCATAAGAACGCAAGATCAATCCCCTCCCGAACATGGCATAATAGTTACCTGCTATTAGCTGGAATGATTTTGTCGTGACCTGGAAATATCTGTAGGAAAACTCCTGGAAAGTGTTCCCGAAATCATCCGGCTGGTGAGCCTCGTATCTTAATCCAGCTTCATAAATATCGTACTTACCAATGAAATCAAACCAGTCGTGGAATATGTCTTTATGATTGTTGTCCAGGGAATATTCAAGCTGGTTGCTGGCGGAGAACTTAAAATCCTGGGCTAATGGAGAATAAAGAGTAAAGAATGAAAAAAAGAAAATGAAAAATGTCAGAGCGAGAAAAAAGGGTGATAGGAAAGACGTTTGTAATTCAGGCAGACAAGGAAATATTCTACTTCTCACTTTTTTCTTCCTGTTTTTCTTCCGGAAGAGGTTGCTTCTTCAGCAACTCCTCGATTTTCTTTTTTATTATCTCCTCATCCCCTGGGCGGTAGGTGGTGTGGGTATATACAATTTCACCGGAGGTATTGATCAAAACCGTGTGAGGTATACCCAGAACCTGGTAGCTCCGGTAGATGTCCTTTGACTCATCCCAAAGCACAGGGAAATCCCAGCCCAGTCCTTTGACCATTGACCTGACCTTGGATATACTGCGGGGACCATCCACGTCCACTGCCAGAATCTCAAAACCCTTTTCCCGGTATTTTTTATAGACCTTTTGTAGCTCGCCTAATTCCTTGATGCAGGGTTTGCACCAGGTCGCCCAGAAACTGATTAGAACCGGGCCTCCCTTCAATACCTCTTTCAACTCCACTTTGGTGCCGCTTAAATCTTTTGCCACAAAGTTCGGGGCTGAGGAGATTTTTGTATCACTCTGAATTAAAGAAGGAATAACGAACAGTAGAAGGATTATCCCAAATCTAAAAATAAGGTTGCGCATTTTCCTCCCTGTGTTTATGTCAGCCAATCGACTGGAGATTAGAGTTACTTGCCAAAAAGCTCATTTAATTTTTGTCTGAATATGGTCATCTCCTGCTGGATTCTGTCAGCCTGGTCTGTGAATCCTAATTTATAATAATAGATCTTTCCGCTGCGGTCAATTATAATGGTAACCGGTGTCCCTATAATTCCGAAATCGCTTTTAGCGGTTGTTCCTGCACCTTTGAGCAAGGTAAAACCAAGTCCCAGTTCGGTTCTTTTCTGCTGGATTACATCCAGACTATCTTCATAATTGATTCCGAAAAGCTTGAGACTGTCCGAGGAGTATTCGGAATAGAGCTGTTGCAGATAAGGAAGCTCTACCATACAATAATAGCAGGATAAAGCCCAGAAGTTGATAATGCAGACGTATCCGCGATAAGCATAGAATCTGAGATATTCCCCATAGTCATCCTGCAGATTGAAATCCGGGGTAATATTTCCCACGCTCTGTCCAACAGTAGCAGGAGATAAGTTGAAAACCAGGCTTGCGGTGTCAATCGTAGAAATATTCACCAACTGCTTAGCAGGGGAATCGCTGGAATATCCATTTTTAAAAATGGATATGAGGTGAGCACCTGTGGAGATATCGTGAGAGAACAGATAAGGCGTTTTCTGACCAGTGGGTAAATTATCAACTACTATATCAGCGCCGTCAACGTTGGAGCTGACTCGCAAAGAGCCGTAGCTTAAGCTCAACAAGGTAAAGCTTGCGGAGACTATGCTATCTTCCTTTACCTCAAGGATAATTGAGACAGGAGAAGACAGATACCCACTCATTTGCACCTTGACCTGGTGACTTCCGGCCTTGACATTGAACAAGGTGTCAGGGGTATGCTTGCCCGTGGCAGCATTATCCAGAAATATATCCGCACCCGCAGTATCTGACTGCACAAATATCGTGCCGACTTTTTCGTTCCGAAGTAAGTTCTTGGTGGAACAACCGTGAATAAACCACAGAACAAAAAAACAAACGCTCACTATTAGCAGGACAAAAAGATCAGTTCTTCTTTTTCTCATACAGTCCTAAACCAATGAGGACAGCCACACGGTTCGACAAACTCACCGTCCTGAGCGAAGCCGATGGAAGGGCTGTCCCTACGGGTCCTAAAAAAATCCTTCCTGCCACAACATCAGGCGCAGGGCGGAGGTCCGCCTTTGAAAAGATAATTCACCAAATAAACAACATCGGAGACAGTGACCTTGGTGTCACAGTTAGCATCGCCCGATAGAAAAGGAAGAGGTGCTGGACCTCCTTTAAAAAGATAATTAACCAGAAAAACCACATCGCTGACAGTTACCTTTCCATCTCCGTTGGCATCGCCACGCAGGGCTTTCAGGACAAAGGTTATGGAATCTGCCAAGCTGGGATTTGTGCGCGAAGTTATTCTCATGGTGACGTTTCCAGTGCCGAAGGTATATGGTTTGATATCGAGTAAAACGTCGCCAGATTCGGATGGTCCTAGAGAGACAGGAATGGGAGCATGAGTGGTGGTTGAATCCCAGCAGATTCCGCTTGAACAGAACCGTATCCACCATTGGACAGGAGTGGGTGGTTTTCTGATCATATCCACGTCATAAGTATCGGCTACACTGCCGATATTAGTCAGGGTTGAATTGAACGTGGTAAGGCTATCGATTATTCCACTTTTCTGAGTTACCGGAGCAGTATAAGTGAAAGAGACCTGAGAATTGATTTTAACTGGAATAAGGAAAAAACCTGCCAAAAGAATCAGAAAGAAAACCACTGTAAGCTTTGAGTTTTTCAGCATACTGTTAATAGCTCCTTTCACGAAATCTGGTTTAAGTTAGAAAGATTACAAAACGTTTTTCATTGATATAAATTCCATTTAAAATTAAATGCCGAATTCAATAGCTCAAAACATGATGACTATCCCGGATCTGGATGACCTGGTTGACTTCCCTTCTCTCACCTCCTCCAGATAGGTTTAAAAGCTAAGCTTCTGCATTTTGTACATTCCAGACAGCGTATACAGTCTTTATCATTTGGATTTTGCTGGGCATTTATCTCCATCGGGCATGTATTCTGATACTCGTGAAAAAATCCGCATTTATCCTTATGTGCTTTGATCCGGTAAAAACTAATCTTGTTAAAAACCGAATAGATGGCTCCCAGGGGGCAGGCAAATCGGCAGAACGGCTGGTGAATAAAAATTGCCATTGCCACAAATCCAAAAAGTATTGCCAGCTTGAAATCAAACAAAAGACCGATTCTGGAAGCAATTGCTCCATCTTGAGTAAAAATATCGCCGCCGGGATTCCAGAGCACAATCGGTATGCCGGCTTCTAAGGTACCAACAGGACAAAGCTTGCACAGCCAGGGTTCACCTACAAAAAAAGCTACCAGAAGGGTTAAGCCTATTAGAATCAAATACTTGGTATAATTAAACACTCTGCCGGGATGAAACTTAGGGGTTTTAATCTTATGCAGCATTTCCTGGAAAAATCCAAAGGGGCAAAGCCATCCACAGGTCATCCTTCCTACTACCAGACCGATGGTCCCGAGAAAACCGATAAGTAAAAAAGGGACGGCTTTTATGATGACAAAATGCTGGAGGGTTCCAATTGGACAGCTTGCTATTGCCAGAGGGCACCCATAGCAATTCATAAAGGGGATGCAAACACCTTTAAACCATCCCTGATAGATCCTGCTGTAAAAAAATGAGCCGAAATAAGAATTCGAGATCAAAAGGCTTCCGATCTGGAAAAAACGTCTTTTCATTTGCTGTTGCAACCACCTTTTGACTTTCGTCCAATTAGAATCATTTGCCTGTCAAAGAGTTACCTGACTATCCAATACCAATGCACGAAAGGCATAAAGCGGAGCCGTTGACTCTGGTTTCCTCAAAATCGCCTATTTTGATCCCGTAAAATAAAACCCCCAACAAGATCAAGAGGAGAAGAATCATAAAAAATTTCTTTAGAGATTTCAATGTCAGTCCTCTTTTCACAAAAGGTTAAAGAAAATCAATTTCATCTCCTTAGCCAAATATAGCATAAATATGCTTTTTGTCAATATTCTCTTTAACTTTTGCTCTCCAGCAAAATCAAACAGCTAAAACAGGATAAAACTTGACTTTTTTTGGTCTTTCGTTATATTGTTTTCAAAGTTGATTGCAGTCATTAAAAGGCAGCAATAAGCAAGTTCCTCAGGTAAAATCTGGGTGACAGTGGTAAAGTAAAAAACAGCAGTCTGAAACAACAACAGGAGGAAGGGAATGAGCAACAAGCGTAAGGTTTATGGGGCTGTGGTTACGGCAACAATTCTGACCGTAATCTACTTCACTTTGGCGGGGCTGGGTATTACTATGGCGCAGGAGCAGGCTGGCAAGGCTGTAACTTTCACGCATGCAGTCTTTGCTGAGCTTGGCACTGCGACCTGGTGAACATACTGCCCATGGGCAGGTGCTGCCCTAGAGAACATTTACCGGGGCGGAGCGTATCCGTTTTATTACGTTTCTTACGTATCGGACAAAAACATCAATGGCCAGAATAGATTATTGGATCTTAATCTGCCTGGCTATCCCACTGTCTGGTTCGACGGAGGCTACAAGGTCAATGTAGGTGGTTACAGCGGAGTTCAGACTGACCACGTTACATGTATCAATAGTTGTGGGAACCGAGCTGTATCGAACATAGACCTGAATCTTTCTTTTGATTGGATGGGAAATTCCACTATAAAAATTGGGGTTTCGGTCCAAAACAACGACACCAGCGAGTACAGAGGTTTTCTGGAAGTATATGTGACTGAGGCTGCCTCTTCGCTGGGATGGAAGGATAAGTGGGGAAAACTGATGACCCATGCTTTCCTGGATTATGCGTTCAGGGAAAGTGTCTATGTCGCGGCAGGGGAAACCTGGACCGATTCCACGACCTGGATTGGATATCAGCACACGAGTGGAATGGGACAGACATTTGCAGGTATAACAAGGACCAATACTACGGTAATCGGAGCTGTTTTCAATCCAGAATGGCATCAGGGATATGCAGATCCACCCAGCAGTAATCCGTTTAATGCTTATTATGTGGACGATGCGGCAGCAATCTGGATTAACGTTCCTCCAGATGTACCTAAGGACTCGCTGCCGAAAGATTCAGCAAAAGCGGTTAGTCCGTATATTGACCTAAGATGGACCTGTAGAGATTCCAATTATCTGGACAAGGTAGTTTACGATGTTTATTTCGGTACAGTCAATCCACCGCCCTTTGTCGTGAACAGGACTACAGGGCTGTATGACCCTGGCACACTGCCTTTTGGAACGACCTATTACTGGCAAATCGTCGCCAAAGTTAACAACGGTGATTCGACAGTCAGTCCTTTATGGACTTTCACCACTATTGCACGTGGTGACTGCAACGCAGATGGTCGCAAAAATGTATCGGATGTGCTTTATCTGGTCAACTACCTGTTCAAGTACGGGTACCAGCCCAATCCCATGGAAATTGGGGATGTCAATTGTGACACTATGGTGAATGTCAACGATGTAATCTATTTGATCAATTATCTTTTCAAAGG
>JALHSU010000263.1 GCA_022865345.1 Candidatus Zixiibacteriota bacterium | reverse complement strand
CTAACCGAATCTTAGCAACCATAATAAATTTAGAAATTGCTTTCTTGTCAATAGAGAAAGTGAGGTAAAGCGGACACTTCTGGTGAAGAATTAAGGTCCCAGCAGTTTTAAACCTGCGTCACATATCCAAAAAAATCGAGGACTGAAGGTTGACCTACAGATTGGTCCGTTGGTCAGGAGACCAACGGACAACAGGGGCGAGAAAACCTCACCCCTACATCCTGTCTACTGTTTTTTCAGCCCTATGTATTGAAACAGGTCTCTTAGCTCACCAGGATTGAACCTGGGCCAGGGTATTTTCTTTTCCTCTACGGTCTTCTGCATTACCGGTGCATGGTTGAGCATCTCAGTAGCCATCTCCGTGGCATAGTATTTTCCCTCCAGTTGTGAAAAATCTATGGCCGGTCCTTTTGAGGTATGACAATCAGCACACCTTTTTTCCGCAAAGTCCTTTTCCCCTTTTTCTGAATCTCCAGCCTTGTCAGAGTAATTAAGAAAGTAAAGATAAGAGATTATATCCGCCATCCCCTGCCCGGAAAATTTGGGAACCTCCCCTTTTTTCCACATGAGCGGAGCAGAGTTCCAAAGAATTGCCCCTATCTGGGTCATGCTGGTGTGATATTTCACGGAGTTTCTCTTGAGATCTAAGGCTATGATCTTAGGGCCTGAACCATGGCAGCGGGAACATCCTTTTTGTTGAAATAGCATTTCTCCCTGTTTTGGTGAGCCGAGCAGGTGAAAAGGAACCTCCCTTTCTGTGCCTTTAGCTTTTTGACGGACAAATGCCAGGAGATCCATCATCTGATTGTCTTTAAAAGAAGGCCAACTGATTTTGGTTGTCTGTAACAGAGAGGACATCTCCGGCACGTGGTTCCACATCGCCTGAACCATAAATATAGGCGAAAGGTCTTGTTTGAATTTTTCCAGATTTGGACCCTTTTTGCCGCCTTTGCCTTCGAAGGAATGGCAATCCTGGCATCCTTTTTCCTTAAACAGAACCCTGCCTGTTTCCGGATTCCCGGGTATATCGAAAAACTCCAGGGAGTAAAGAAAAGCTACTAACCTGGAAAGCTCCTCCGGGGAGAACTTGGGCCATTCGAGCCTCAAACTCCCCATTCTCTGATGCATATAAGGGAAATGGTTCCAAATAGCCCCGGAAAGATCCAGGAAACTTCCTTCTAAGCTTACCTTCCCTAAATCTGGTCCTATCGCCTCACCCTCACCCCAGATCGCGTGACACTTAACGCATTCTTTATCTATGAAATCCCTGAAGCCGTCTGAGGGATTTTCCGGCAGGGTCTGAGAGTTTGCCTGAAGAGACAATATGGCTGAAAATGACACAGCCAGGAAGGCACGGATAATCGTTCTTCTAAACATCTTTTCTCCTTTAGCTTGACCCTTCGCCTGAGACTTCGCCCGGCAGATAAGTCCTTATCCTCTCCTCCACCTCGGCCAGGGCTTTTTCCCTGCCTTCTCTTATCTCCCAGATTGAGACTATGGGAAAAACCTTGGTGAAGAGCGCATAAAGCAGAATAAAGAAAGCAAAGCATCCCAGGGTGATAAGAGCCTCCACCCAGGTAGGATGATAAAAGCTGGTCCCGGTGGCAAGCCGGGGATTGATAAGGGTCGGGACCACGATGGTGAACCTTTCCAGCCACATCCCGATGGTCACACAGATTGAAGCTACAACAGTGCCGGCAATGGTTCTGGTTTTTTTTCTGGCGAGGATTATAAAAGGTATCACAAAATTGAGCGTGAACATTGACCAGATATAAGGAGCATACTGCCCGGTCAATTTAGCATAGAAGATCTTCAACTGGACCGGCTCTCCACCGTAAAAAGTGGTCAGGTACTCTGCAAAGGTAAAATAAAACCAGAGTAAAGTCATAACCAGAAGGAGTATTCCCAGATTATTAAAGTGAATCGGTTTCAGATAATCCTGAAGATGGTAAGCTTTTCTGATCAGCGCCATAGCTATTATCAGCGCTGCAATCCCGGAGAAGATGGCTCCAACCACAAAATAGGGACCAAAAATGGCTGTGTGCCACATCGGCTGTATGGTCATAGCAAACACAAAGGAGACCACTGTATGGACTGAAACCGCTATAGGGATAACCAGAACAGCCATAACCGCAATTCCTATCTCCAGTCTTCTTTTCTGCGCTTCAGTTCCCTGCCAGCCCAAGGAGAGGAAACGGTAGAGCCATCTCCTTTTTTTAACATTGTCCCTTAAGATAGCAATATCCGGGATAAGCGGAAGAAAAAGATAGATCGAGCTGGCAGTCAGGTAAGTGGTGATGCTGGTAACGTCCCAGAGAAGAGGTGAATGAAAGTTACCGTGATAGATTACGTAGATAGCCCGGTCTATCCTGCCTAAGTCGATTAAGATGTTACCTACTCCAAAGAAGAGGACTAACACTGTGATAACCTCTGCTGAACGGGTTATAGCCCTTCTCCATTCTGCTCTGGCAAGTCGTAAGATAGCGGAGATTAAAGTGCCGGCATGGCTAATCCCGATAAAGAAAACGAAATTGGTGATATAGATTCCCCAGTAAACCGGACGGGAAAGCCCGGTAACTCCCAAGCCTAAAACGAATTGTTTGAAATAGGCAAAGGCCGCACCGCCAGTGATCGCCAGTAAAATCGCGGCGGCAAGATAAAACCCTTTTCCAGTCTTAAGAATGGGATTTAAGAGGATTTGATCCTGCTCTAAACTTTGTTTTCTCGACTCCATTTTAAACTTCCTCTGACAGGTAAATCACCTTGGGCTTGGTACCCAGTTCCTCCATCAGCCTGAATGCTCTTATACTCTTGGAAAGCTCAGACACTTTGCTGTTCGGATCTGCTAAATCTCCGAAATAGAGCACGCCAGAGGGGCAAGCCTGCACGCATGCAGGTATATATTCATCCGGGTTGAACTCTCTTCCTTCTAATTTTGCATTTTCCTTTACCTTGACCAGCCTGTGACCGCAGAAAGTGCATTTCTCCACTACTCCTCTGGGTCGAACATCCACATCCGGATTCAGGTAATTTTTCATCTCAGCTGGCCAGTGAGGCTTATACCAGTTAAAAGATTTCAGGGTATAAGGGCAGGCAGTGGTGCAGTATCTGCATCCTATGCAGCGCAAGTCCGTCTGCCCGACAATACCTTCCTCCTTGCTATAGTAAGTGGCTTTGACTGGACAGACCTTGGTACAGGGCGGGTTGTCACAGTGCATACAGGGACGCGGCATAAACCTGATTTTCACATTCGGATATTCGTGCTCGGTGAAGGTTAGAATCTCCATCCATTGGATCGACCTACCTAATTCGGCCTGTTCCGGATTGGATGGAGGCACATTGTTCTCAGCCTGGCAGGCAACCACACAAGCCTGGCAGCCAGTGCATTTAGCCAAGTCTATAACCATTCCCCATCTGTGCATATCATTTCACCTTAAGCTTTATAAAGTTTGACCCTGGTCTCTCCCCAGTTAGCTATTCCGGATAAAGGATCGATTTTTTCCTTTAGAATTTTCACCGGATTGTAATCTGCTTTCTCATCCTCAAAACCAAACGGTATTCCTACCACCTCAGGCATCGTTCCCGGGAAAAGCCTAGCTTTCAGTTTGATTCTTCCTTTAGAAGATTCCACCCAGGCTAAATCTTTATCCGCAATGCCTAATTCTCTGGCTTTTTCCGGGTTTATCTCCACCCAGGGATGCCATTTTTCCTTTTGATAGAAACCTGCGGTATCCTTAAGCCAGGGCGAGGGTAAATCCCTCTCAGTGGAAAGCGAGTGTAAGACGAACACTCTTAAGTAAAGAGGATATTCCTCTTCTTTCCCTGGAAGTGGAGGGTTCGGCAGAAAATATTTGTCATCTTTGATATTTTGATCTTTCAATCTGTCCTTTAGAATCTGGGAATAGAACTCAAGTTTTTTAGAGGGGGTTTTGAAAACCCTGTCCCATTCGCCGGATTTGTAAATCGGGTCCCACCAGCCTCCTTTTTCTTTGATTCCTTTACTGAACTCTTCGAGATTTTTGTAAGAAGGTGCTTTCCAGCCTCTTTTCTCCAGGACCCTGGTCCAGATCTCCTCAAAAGGAACCCCGAAAAGGTCTCCTCTTCCGGAATCAAAAACCCCCTTCAGGGCAAAATTTAAAACCTCCTGATGATCTTTCCAGGGGAAGGCTGAACTCATCTTATCGTCAACTTTTTTGGAAAGCTCTAAGAGCACTTCCGGAGTTGATTTTGTCTGGTAAAGCGGCTCAATCACCGGCTGCCTTAGGCTCAAAACAGGAAAGCCCTGCAGGGTATATGTCGGGTCATCCTCTAATCTTTCCAGATAAGTATCGTCAGGCAGGATAAGGTCAGCATATTCTGAGGTCTCATCCATAAACGAAGAGAAAGAGACTACCATCGGAATTTTCTTTAAGGCTTGAATGAATCTTCCTCGTACGGGGCTGGAAAAAACAGGGTCCGTATTATATATGAACAGCATATTCAGAGGATACGGTTTATCTGACAGGATATTATCAGGAAAGTTATCCGGCAGGTCTTTGGACAAGGGATACTTATCATTTCCGGCTGAATCTATCCTGGGCTTATTTCTACCCTCGGTCGATAAGGGATCAACAGGAATGGATGGAAAATTTGATAATGGAGGCACCTTGGGTAAGAGGACTCCTCCATTTATTTCAAAGCTGCCCATCAAACCGTTAAGAGAGTGTATGGCCATTCGCGTGAAAGTACTCTGCTGGCTCAGATTGAAATTGTCTTCTCCTAGAGCGACTGCAGGCTGTAGTTTGGCAAAATCCCGGGCTAACCTTATAATCGTGTCTATTGGAACTCCGGTGATCAAAGAGATCTGCGAAAGGTTGAAATTATTCAGGACATAATCTTTGAAACCGGGATGCACGACTCCTGAAGGGTCTTTCCAGCTCTCGAATCCGAAAGTATGTTTGGAAACAAAGTCCTGATTATAGATATTTTCCTTGATCAGCATGTAGGCGATCCCCAGGGCTAAGAACCCTTCGGTGCCCGGATTTATTGGGACCCATTGATTTGATCTCGCTGCTGTAACTGAAAGACGCGGCTCGATCTGGACCGTCCTTCCTCTGGGTGCTCTTTTGTCGTCATTGAGCTTGCCAAATGACCTGAAAGCCTGAACTGGTGACCAGAACGACTCAAGCCAGTTTGAGCCAAACGACAGGATATAATTAGCATTTTCTAAATCATATACTGAGGGATATGGACTTCCCTGCATAAGATAGATCCCGGGCACAGGCGTCTCTTCACGGTAACTGTTATTGTCTATCAGATTAGGGGAGCCATAGGCATCTAAGAATCTTTTGAAAAGTTGTCTTGTAGTTCCTCTACACTGACCCATAAGGACGGCCGTGGTATAGGTCGTTTTCTCGGTTCGCAGAGTCCTGAGCTTGTCAGAGATCAGGTTAAGAGCTTCATCCCAGTTTATCTTCTCCCATTTTTTTGAGCCTTTTTCTCCGACTCTTCTCAGAGGGGTTTTTATCCTGAAAGGGGAATAGAGAACCTGAAGACCAGCGTAACCTTTGGGACACAAGGTCCCCCGGCTAATGGGATGAAGAGGATTCCCTTCGATCTTGACTAACCTTTTTCCATCCAGAACCCGGGCTAAAATCCCACAGCCACCCGGACAGAGCTGACAAACAGAAGGGACCCAGGTTTCTATCCCCTGAGGCACGATCTCATCAAAAGAATCCATCCAGGGCATTTTTTTAAAGATAAACCCACCACCAAAAGCCATGACCGAGCCACTGGATAAAAACTTCAGAAAATCTCTTCTGGATTGTTCCATAAATCTATTCTAAATTTATTTGTGACAGGTTATGCAATCAACAGAAACCTTCATTTTCCTGTGGCAGTCCCTGCAACGATCCATGCTTATTTTAACCAGGGGTCTGCGCGGAGGCTTGATAGTGTCGGCTATATCCCCGTGACAGACCTTGCACTCCAATTTTCCCACGACCATATGCAGACGATGAGAATAGGTGACTGATCTTTTAGTTCTGTAGATTCTCTGCCACTCGATGGTTTTCCCCTCTTTGACAGCATTCACTACTTTCGCCTCTTCTTTACTTTTTCCCTGAGGCTCAGAATGACAGCCGGCGCAGATATCCAGGTTGGGGATTCCGGAAAACCTTTGAGTTTTGAAATAGATGTGACAATCCTCGCAGGAAAGCCCAACTTTTTTGATGTGTAACTGATGATTAAACTGAACCGGCTGTGCGATTCCTGAACTCTGCAACCAGAAATATGCCAGAACCAGGATTGCGATAAATAGCAAGATCAGAAAAGCTATTCTTCTCATACAGTCTTATTGTGAGTAAGCTCACAATTTTATTTTAAAGCAAAAAATAGTCTTAGCTTGCTTACCTGAATAATCTCCTGACAAAACGAAATCCTATCCATAGAATCAAAAACAAGACCAGCAGGATGACGAAAACCCTGAGCCAGCTCAATAGCCCGATCAAAAAAACTCTTCTCTGAGGTAAACCCACTACCTGCTTAGCCATCTCCACCTCCATAAACCCTGTGGTCAAAACGGGTGTAGGATACTGGTATCTTAAAGTAGATTCCACGGAAAAAGGTTTTATCCCTGAAGGAAGATCAAACTCGAACTTTTCCTGCCTGGTTTCCTTTGGGGCAATCCGGTTATCGCTTAGAATAGAAGAAGCTTCTAATATCATCTTATAACTTTCAGTCAGGACATCCCCTTTTTGATCCAGCAGGACCTTCTGATAAACCTTCTCTTTCTCAGCTATTTTCTTACCTTTATCGTCTAAAAGTTTCACCGAAAGGATTACCTTCCGCACCGGGGTTCCAGTGGGTAATTTATGGCCGGATTCAGCATTGGTCACATAAACTGTAACTAAAGCTTTCCCCTTTTCGGGTTTAAGCTCGGTTCTCAGGGTTGCGGCATGCTGGAGGTTTATCTCCGAATGACCCCCTAAGAACTCGTGTGCGGTCATATTCAGCTCTGATCTTTTCACTTTTGGGTCGACTATTGGCATGCCCGGGACTTTAGGCATATGACAGTTCTGACAATATACCTTCTGTTCAGGATAAGGTCCTTCCTTCCACTCCGAATAGGTACCCAGGACCAAAACCCCGGAGCTATTTTTCAACTGATGACATCCTGCGCAGAACTCAGACCGGGTATGCAGTTCCGAATAGGTTGCTTGATGAGCGGGAGAAGAGGCGTTTTGGTAAGGACCATACTGGGTGCTCCCAGGATTGACTTTGAAAGGGTCTTTTGGGTTTTCCAGATCTACTGCATAAATCGAGTGACAGAAATCGCAGTTTATCCCTTCCCTCGAAATTCGATTTTTTAAATAGCTGTCCCCGCTATAGCGAGTAGTTGGGGAATGGCAAGAAAGGCAATATTCTCTTATCTTCTCACCGTACTCATTCAGCGCGTGCAGATAGTCTAACTTGAAGACCGGGTCAGATATTGCTTGGGCGTGCATCGAATTCGACCAGGTCTGGTATATATTTTTATGGCAGTTTCCGCATTCCTGGCTGGGTGAAAAAACAGCTTCTGAAATCCCTTTTTCTCTGGCAAAAGATGAAGAGGAAAGTAAAATGAAGAGAAAAACGGAAGAGATAAAGAATGCAAATCTTTTTATCAAGACTTTTTTAAAGTTTAACCAAGAAGAAATCAACTTCACTCCGTGCCCGATTTTTTTTCTCCACTTATCCCCTTATTAAAAAAATACTTTTTCAATATAAAATCGTCTCTCGTTTTGTCAATAAGAAAAAATACTATTTTAGTCCACTATTCTCAGCTGTAGGGCGAGTTCGTAACGTGAAACTGTTTTGCCAACCATAACCCCACTGCGTTTAGTTACCGAACTCATCCCCTGGCCCTTCTCTTACTAAGAGAAGGGGGGTTTAAGTCCCTCTCTTTGCAAGAGAGGGATTTAGGGTGAGTTCAGACTGTGAAATTGTTTTGCCCAGCATACTTTTTTTGACGGATAACGTCTAGACTTTGTCTTTAATAAATCGAGAAGTTCTCTGATTGTCAACTAAGAAAGAGAAAAAAGGGCGAGGCAACCTCGCCCCTACCTTTTATTTTTGTTCGCTGTATGCTGTTCTACTGTCTACTTTTCAGTTTCCTTAGCCTTTCCTTCGCATCTGCAACTTCTGGAATCCCAGGGTCAGCATTTTTCCAGATATCCAGAAACTGCTCATATTGCTCAATTGCTTTTTTAGTCCAGCCTGATTTCTCATAAGCCAAGCCTAAAAGATAATAAGCTTTCACTGCCCTGGAAGACCATACTCTGTCATCATCATATCTGGAAAGTGCCTTTTCTAATTGAGCTACTGCCTCGTCCAGTCTGCCTTTGCTCAAGTAAATTTCCGACAGATCACAACGGAGATCAAAAGATGGGGTTGGGGAGTCCTTGTATACTCTTTCCAAATAGCTCAATGCCATGTTGGTATCCCCTTTGACTAATTCGATTTGGCCCAAAGTCCACCAGTAAGAATACATCCAGGTTGAATCCTTTCCTTCAAGGTCCTTTTTCAAAGCCCGCATCAGCTTTTCAGCTTCTGTGATTCTTCCGCTCTTTGCTAGAAGATAGGCGTAACCATCCCTCTCATACACTGGGTCATTAGGTTGGGCTTTTTTGTATATTTCCATGCCTATTTCCACTTCCTTTAATGCTAAACCCATCTTTTTCTGCCTTTCATACAGAAGAAATGCCTTATTGAAATGTTTATAGGCATTCATCTCTCCTTCAAACTGTTCCATTCTATCTCCGGCAATGCCATCGTCCAACACCTTGAGAGCATCTTCGAATTTCCCCTGGTAAAAAGGAATCAATTTTAAGTATAACCTTCCCATTGATCTGTAAGGTTTCTCGCTGCTGGAAGAGAGTTCCTTATAACAGCTTTCCGCTTTGGCATAATCCTTTTTGAAAAGATACATATGCCCCAGTTTGAACTGGGACGGATAGAAGTCTGATTTTTTTTCTAAAGCCTTTTTGTAAGATTCCATTGCCTGGTCGAGCTTGCCATTCCATGCATATAAATCAGCTCTCGTATCGTAAGGATTGGGTTCATCCGGGGCTAATTCTATATACTTGTTAATAGCCCAGATGGATTTCTCAAAATCTCCCATATCATTGTAGGTATAAGCAAGAATGTTGTAAGCCAGCTTATAGAGAGGGTCTATCTGGATGGCTTTGCTGAGATAATAAACTGCTTCTTTGAACTCGCGTAAATTACGATAATAAATTTGTCCTAATACATAAAATGCGTCTTTTTCATCAGGATAACTTTCCACTATCTTTTTTAGTCCGTTTATCGCTTGAGAATAATCACCTTTTATATATGCTTCAAAACCTTTAATATAAAGTTTCTCCTTCTGGGTTATATTATCTGTGTATTTCGCAGCTTTGGTAATGAACTCTCTTGCCCCCCTATCATAGCCTGCATATTGATTAGTTACTGCCAGCCAATAATATGCCATAGCAAAGGTAGAATCAAGCTCCAGAGCTTTCTTAAGACTCCTCTCTGCCTCTGCAAAGTAAAGTTTGTAACCGTAATCAACGCCTTCGAGAAAGTAACGATATGCTTCTTGCGAATGGGTGGTAACCTTAGCTACTGATGGTTCCTTCTCCTGTTGGGCTGAGACAGGAAGAGAAAAACCTTTTTTGATTTCAACGGTTAACCGATCAACTAAAGAAAATACATCTTGTTCCTTCTCTCCGCTGATTCGTTGCGATGCCTTTATTTCGCCAGTTCCGACATCAACTAACTGGGTTGTTATTTCGATTCTTGGCTTGACTTGAAGTATGCTTCCCAAAAGCATCCACTTAACCCCGGCTTTTGCAGCAACCTGGGTTGCCATATTCTTATCTATCCTTTTTTCTCCCTCTCTACCTAAAAGCTTGAGAATATCATATAATCTCTGGCTGGATACTACCTTGAGATATTGTGACTCCGATAAGCCGGTGATAAGCAGGTTAGTAACGATTTCGCCAAGCTTTTGCTTGTCCTCCGGATCGACTAGGTTGTCAAAATACATTACTGCCAGGGAGTTCTCTTTAGCTATTGCCCCTTTTTCCGGAGCAATCTCAAATTTGAAAGGTTTGAGAATCAAGAAAAGCAAAACCAGGATGACAACAACTGAGGCAGGAATTGCAAATGGAAGAACTTTCCTTTTAGGCTTTGCTGCAATCACCTCTTTAGGAATCTGTCCGGTCTTCAGATAATCCAAACTCTTCCTTTCTCTTCTTAAATCTGCCAGAAGATCATCTATGTGCTGGTACCTCTCATTTTTTTCTTTTGCCAATGCTTTGGACACTATATCCTCTAATTTAGCTGAGACCTGATTGTTGAACCGAGCTACTGGCTGAGGTTCTTCGTTGATTATCGAGTAAACAATGGCAGCCTGATGCTCTCCTCCAAAAGGTAAATTTTTGGTCAAAAGCTCATACAGGACGACTCCAAAGGAAAAAATATCGCTCCTCTGGTCGACTTCTTCACCTTGAGCTTGTTCTGGTGACATATAGGCAAGTGTTCCTAAGGTTGAGCGTGTCTTGGTAAGCTTGGTAGCTCCCTTTAACTTCGCCAGACCAAAGTCCATTATCTTTACTTGCCCTCGGGGAGTAAGCATTATATTGTCAGATTTGATATCCCTATGAACAATCCCCTTCTCATGCGCCATGGCTAAACCTTCACATATCTGAATCCCGATATCTATAACCTTTTTTATGGTGAGCGTTTCCTTGTCAATTATATATTTTAAAGTATTTCCCTCGCAATATTCCATAACTATAAACATCTGCCCTTCAAACTCATCGATCTCATAAATAGTGGTGATATTGTTATGACTTAAAGCTGATGCGGCTTTAGCTTCGTGGATGAATCTTTCCTTCTCCACAGGCTCAGAGGTCAGGTGCGGAGGTAAGAACTTTAAAGCCACCAGGCGGTCCAATTTTATATCCTGGGCTTTATAGACCACACCCATTCCCCCCTCACCAAGCTTTTCTAAGATTTTGTAGTGAGAAATTGTTTTGCCAATCATTCTTTCAATCCCATTTTCTTAAGGAGTGCTGTGAACCTTGGGTCCGAGCGAAGACTGTCAAGAAGCGGAAAAGTCCCGAGAGTAGCCATCCAAGATTCCCGTTCTAAATAAGCCTTTTCCAGGTATTCGAATGCTTGGTCCTTCTCGCCGAGTCCCATATAGATTATGGCTCTATAGAAGGGTGAGACATACCTCTCTTGGGATAGCTCGTTCAATCGGTCGAGCATTTTCAGCGCTTTATATCTTTGGCCTGACATAGCATAGACACTTCCAAGAGTTCCTACCCCAAATGGATTGCCTTGTGAAAGAGTCATGAACTTGTTGGAAGCCACAATGGCTTCTTCCCACATTCCCTTGGCAGAATAGGTCCATCCCAGAAAAAGATAGACCAATGAGAAGTTCGGGTCCATTTCGACCGTCTTGCGATATTGATCTAATGCTTCGTCATACCGACGCTCCCAATACAATCCGAGTCCATAAACTGAGTTTATCATGAGCGAAAGTGGGTCCAATTCCAGAGCCCGCTTCACTGAAACCGTTCCTTCATCGAATCTCCTCATTGGCGCTAAAGACACGCCGTACCATTCGTGTCCTGTTGCATAGTTGGGGTTGAGTTCAAGGGCTCGATTGAATTCATCTTCGGCAGCAACCCAGTCCCAGTCATAGAACGTGTGGATCCAACCCATTGAGGTATGAGCCTCGGCCAGCGTATCGTCAATCTCCAGTGCCTTTTCCGCAGCAACTCTTGCTCGGGGGTAGGCCTCTTTCGGAGGCAACCAACCAAAATGTCCAAGCAAGACATAGCAGTCAGCTATTCCTGCATAGGCGAGCGCATATAGAGGGTCTTTGTTAATTGCCTGATGAAAACACTCAATCCCCTTTTGTAATCCTCCTTCGTAACGCCTGTTCCAGAAGTAACGGCCCTTTAAATACAAGTTGAAGGCTTCCTGGTCGTCCGTGAAACGCTTTACCAGCTTAGCTTTCTCCTCTTTTAAAAGCTTGACTTTTAGCTTATCTACAATTGCGAGGGAGATTTCGTCTTGAATGGCGAATACGTCATCAATCTCTCGGTCATATCGCTCCGACCAAAGATGATAGCCGTCCGCTACGTTAACAAGTTGTGCGGTTATCCGTAATCTATTCCCTGCTTTCCGCACACTTCCCTCCATCACCGTTTCCACGTTCAGCTTTCTGCCAATCTCGCGAATATCCATTTCTTTTCCCCTAAAGAAGAAAGCAGAAGTTCGAGCCACCACACGTAAATCCTCTATCTGCGATAGAGCATTGATAATCTCTTCTGCCATGCCATCGCAGAAATACTCCTGCTCTTTGTCAGCACTCAGATTAGTGAAAGGCAACACAGCAATGGAGGGTTGTGGATTTATGGTATGGAATTCTACTTCTTTGGGGATTTTTTTCAAATCAGCCCGAAAATCATCAATATGCTGGTAACGCTCCTCTCTATTTTTCGACAACGCCTTATCAACTGTCCTTTGTAATTCTCCCGGAATATTGGCTTTACACCTCGCCAAAGGTTCTGGTGCCTCATTTAAAATAGAATAAATTATTGCCGCTTCATGCTCTCCTTTAAAGGGCAATTGACCCGTTATCATCTCATATAAAACAACACCAAAAGAGAATATATCTGAGCGCTGGTCGACCTCTATACCCTGAACCTGCTCTGGAGACATATATCCTAACGTGCCGACTGTAGAACCTGTCCGGGTCAGTTTAGACACACCTCTAAGCTTGGCTAAACCAAAATCCATTATCTTGACCAGACCATCAACAGTAAGCATTATATTATCTGACTTAATGTCCCGATGAACTATACCTTTCTTATGAGCAGCATTTAAGCCCTCTGCTACCTGGGTGGCTATGTTCAAAACCTCTTCTATGGTGAATGTCTTTTCCTTGATTAGCTCTTTTAAGGAGTTCCCCTCAACATATTCCATTGCTATAAAACATTCACCTTCAAATTCATCAATCTCATGAATTGTAGTTATGTTCGGATGATTCAGGGAGGAGGCGGCTTTGGCTTCATGCTCAAATCTGGTCTTGGCTTCCTGGTCACACAGAAGATGTTTAGGCAGAAACTTCAAAGCCACAATACGGTCAAGTTTAATATCCTGGGCTTTATAGACCACACCCATACCACCTTCACCCAGCTTTTCGAGAATTTTGTAATGAGAAATTGTTCTGCCGATCATAACCTGTTACACCTGGTTACTGAACTCATCCCCTACCCCTTCTCCCCACCTTTGGCGGGATCTTCGACTTACAAAGAGAAGGGGAATACAAGTCCCTCTCTTTGCAAGAGAGGCTTGTCCCGCCAACGGCGGGAGATTCAGGGTGAGTTCGAAATGAGAAATTGTTTTGCCCAGCATACTTTTTTTGACGGATAACGTCTAGACTTTGTCTTTAATAAATCGAGAAGCTCTCTGATTGTCAACGAAGAAAGTGAGAAAAAAGGGGGAGGTAACCTCGCCCCTACCCTGTCTGCTGTATAATGTCTACTACCTACTTTTCAAACCCTGCGGAAAATCCTCTCCATTTTTCAGCAAATTCCCTAAGCTTTTTGTCCACTAAGTAATTTACCGTCTCCTCTTCAAAATTTCCATCTTCTTTTCTTGTACCAGCTTTAACCTCTGTTAAAATCTCGATCCCTTCATCGATGGTTTTTATTGGATAGATGTGGAAATTCCCCTCCTTTACCGCATTGACCACCTCCGGTCGCAGCATCAGATCGTCTACATTCTGATGAGGAATCATAACCCCCTGGGTTCCAGTCAAGCCTTTGGCTTTACAAACGTCATAAAATCCCTCGATCTTCTGGTTTACCCCTCCGATCGGCTGAATCTCCCCTTTCTGATTGACCGAGCCGGTAACTGCCACATCCTGCCTAATAGGAAGCTCTGACAGACTGGAAAGGATGCCATAGACCTCAGTGGAGGAGGCTGAATCACCATCCACACCGGAATAAGACTGTTCAAAACAGATGCTGGCGTTCATCACCAGCGGTTTATCCTGAGCATATCTCCCCTGTAAAAATCCGGATAAAATTAGAACCCCTTTGTTATGAGTGCGACCTGAAAGCTCTGCCTCCCTTTCTATGTTTATTACCCCGCTTCTACCAACCGAGGTTCTGGCTGTAATCCGGGTCGGCTTGCCAAACATATACTCTCCTAAATCATAGATGGACAGGCCATTTACCTGACCAACCACTTTCCCTTCAGTATCCACCATAATGGTCCCTTCATTGATCATCTCCTGGATTTTATCCTCTGGCAAGTTGACCCTTCTTTTCCATTCTTCAATAGCTTTCTCCACGTGCTGGCTTGAGACCATTTTTGCATTTAAGGTTCCAGCCCAATAATTAGCTTCCCGGATTAAGTCTGCGACCACGTTGAATCTGGTGGAAAGCTTATTCTGTCTACCGGCTAATCTCACCCCGTATTCAATAACTGCAGCGATGGCGCTCTTATCAAACGGGTTGAGCTTCTCATCCCGGCAGACCTTGCGGATAAACGTCGCATATTCCCAGATAGTGTCATCTCTTTTGGGCATCACCAGATCGAAGTCAGCTTTAACCTTGAAGACTTTCCTGAAGTCATCATCCAGGCTATAAAGGGTCTGGTAAATGTACGGATCTCCGATCATGACCACTTTTACCTCGGATTTGATCGATTCGGGTTTTAAAGCTGAGGCAGAAAAGAAATAGAACGGGTCATAGGTCTGTATCTCGACTATCCCGTTGCGTAAAGTCCTTTTAAGAGCTTGCCACACGCCTGGTTCGACCACAGCATCCAGGGCATTTAAAACCAGATAACCGCCGTTGGCTTTCAAAAAAGAGCCTGCCCTGATCTTGGTGAAATCGGCTCTGCCCGCACCCAGGCGGTCAACACTTCTTTCTATCGTGCCGAAAAGGTTGTGGTAAGATGGGCTGGTTTCTATTATTATCGGTATTCCTTTGGTCTCGCTGTTATCGACTATTACATTTACCTCATACTCCCTGAAAGGCTCCTCTGAAGCAAGAAAAGGAAGCCCGGGCAGAGAACCCTCTGGTTGTTCTTCTTTTTTTTCTCTAAATTTTTCATACTCAGATAAGATATCATCCTGAACCTCATTTAAATATTCCTCGATCTTCTTATTACCCTCATACTTGGTTCTGATCTCCTGAATGTGCTCCTTTACCAAAGGAGAGATTATTTCTTTGTCTAAATTGTATAAAGCCTGTTCTAATTCCTTGGACACGGCCCTGGTTTCCCTGAATACCTTTTCCATTTCCTCGCCTAATTCAGCATACTTCTCATTGATGGAATTCAGGCTCTCCTGGGAGAATTTACCCTCTTCCACCAGCCTTTCTAATTTACCAATCGCGACGGGTTTGTTCTCAATCAGCGGCTCTAAGTCCGGCTTGACAAACGGTCCCAATTGCACCTGAACAAGTGCAAACCCCTCCTTGGCAACTTTTTTTTCAAACTCGCTGACCAGTTTTTTCTGCCTTTCCTGATATGAGCTAATCACCTCTTTTTTGCGACGCTGATAAACCTCGCTTTCAAAGATCCCGGTAATATCCCTGGCTAGGATAGAGACCAGATCGTCCATATCTTTTTTGAAAACCACCCCTTTGCCAGCCGGGAGGCTTATCACCTTGGGCAGGTCAGAATTCTTGAAATTATTAACATAACACTTATCATCCGGGGTCTTCTCCCCTTTCTCCAGCTTTTCCAGAAGGTGTTTGATGGTTGTGGTTCTCCCGGTTCCCACCAATCCCGTGACGAAGATATTATATCCCATACTCTTAATATCCAGACCCAATCTCAACGCCCGGATAGCTCTATCCTGCCCGATAATCCCTTCACAAGCCTCCACATCATCCGTGGAATCCAGTTTCAGACTCTCTGGGTCGCATTTCCATCTGAGTTGTTTTGCTGTAAGCTCTTCGTATTTCGATTTCCTGGACATAACTCCTCCTTAATATCTTAAGTAGATTATGATTTGCTCCTATTTTAAAATAACCGCAAGGAACAATCTAAGTCAAGGATAAAATCTATAACAAATGGCGAATATCGGATGACGAATGACGGATAAAAGAAAAAAGGAAAAAAATCTGCTGTCGAATAGAGTCTGTAGGGGGAGGGTTCCCCTGCCCTCATTTAGTAAGAGAAAAGAGCGAGTCCGCCTTTTGGCGGATCGTCCCTAAAAAAAAGAAACGTAGAGACGCATGGCATGCGTCTCTCTATCTCTCCCCCTGAGGTGCAGTCAGGTGTTTTCACCTGACTGTAGGTCGAAGGACCCACAAGAACCATAGCCCCACCTTGCCCTCAAGGTGGCGATCTTTCATGAGCATGAAGTTTTCTAGCGATCTCATTTCAAACTTGACTTTATTAGTTATTTTTTTATAATTGGTCTTTCAGAATTAGAGAGTTCTATAAAATTTTATCTTATGCAGAAAAAAACTGAAACACTAATAAATTCAATTGCCCCGCCGAATTCCTTCCTTTTCTTCGCTTTGCTTTTCTTCTCAGGGGTTCTTTTCTTAGGGCTTTTCCGGCTGGGGTTTCTATTAAAGTATCATAGTTTAGCTTCAGGCATACCCTTATCCAT
>JALHSU010000262.1 GCA_022865345.1 Candidatus Zixiibacteriota bacterium | reverse complement strand
CCTAAATGATCTCCATGCCCGTGAGATACAAGCACAGCCTCGACCTTAATATCCTCCGGCCTACTTTTAGCCAAAGGATTCCCGGAAAGAAACGGGTCAAAAATTATCTTGTGTTTTTCATCTTCTAAGGTAAAGCAGGCGTGCCCCAAATAAATCAGCTTTGGCATATATACTCCATTCTTTATCTAAGTTTCTTCCTCCTTTCAATTTAAAAACTCCCTTTCCTTTGTCAAGGAAAAAGACCAGTAAGAGACGACCCTGAAATGCGTCCTGAAAAAGCTCACCTGTCATTCTGAGGGAGTCCACTATGGGACGACCGAAGAATCTGCTTTTTACAGTCTGAGATTCTTCATCCCCTGCGGAGACTCAGAATGACATAAGTCTTCAACGTTCTTTTTTTGTAAAATCAGTTGACTCCTTTTCTGCAAGATTTATATTGTTAGTCACTGGTAAATGAAAAATGGCAGAGAATCAGGATGAAAAATGGGTGAGGGCAGCTTTGCAGGAGGCAAACTTAGCCCTCAAGAAAAAAGAGGTGCCAGTCGGCGCGGTGGTGGTTTATCAGGACAAGGTCATTGGCAGAGGACATAACCAGACCGAAACGCTGAACGATCCCACTGCTCATGCCGAAATCTTAGCTATTGGAGCAGCAGCCAATTATTTAAACTCCTGGCGCCTTTCAGAAGCGGTCTTATACGTGACCCTGGAACCCTGTGCAATGTGTGCCGGAGCAATAGTGCTGGCAAGGATGAAAAAGTTAGTCTTCGGGGCTTTTGACCCTAAAGCCGGAGCGTGCGGTTCACTCTATAATCTTGTCCAGGACAAAAGACTCAACCATCAGGTAGAGGTCATAACTGAGGTTTTAAAAGAGGATTGTTCAGCTTTACTTCAGGCTTTTTTCAAAGAGTTAAGAGAGGTAAAAGATGAACCATAGCGGGAATGAATCTCTTGAAAAGATGCATACGAAGATTCTACAATTAGGGATGGTCATGGACATCTTTCTACCACTTGTCATATTCTTCCTGGCAGTCTATCTTCGGGATAGGCTGATTCAGGTTCAGACCGTGAAAAACCTCGATCTCTTTTTCTATGTTTTGCTTGCAGTCAGTTTGAGCGAGGTCGTTGCGATTTTCATTATCAAAAGACAGTTCTCTGCACGCTTTATGCAAAAAAATGTAGGGCAGGGCTTCAGCCCTGCTCAAGAAGGTCCCGACGTAAACACGCGACAGCCATTTGATCGGAATCTCTTGAGCTTTGGCACAGTCATTTTCGCTCTTTGCTTTTCGCCCACAATCTACGGACTGGTTTATTATCTTTTAGGCGGAACCTGGGAGCACTTTGCCCTGTTTGTGGCAATAACTTTTATTTTTTTCCAGTTATTCAAACCCAAAATGGAGGAACTCGAAAAGCTAACTAGAGATTTGGACATTGGTTGACATTTTTTTCTGTATTGTTTTTTTGCTCTTTTACAAACGCCAAACACCAAACGAACAAACTCCAAACTGTACTTCCCGGAGAGGTGCCGGAGTGGTTGAACGGGACGGTCTCGAAAACCGTTTACCCCTTACGGGGTACGGGGGTTCGAATCCCCCCCTCTCCGCCATTGCTTCAGCAATGGCCCTGAGTTTACCGAAGGGCAGACACCGCAGGCAATGTCCCTGAGCCTGTGGTTCGACTGCTCACCACCCTGAGCAATATCGAAGGGCAATCTGATTTTTACTCAGAAGACTAAAATGAATAATGTAACTCAACCATGGTCTGTATACATTTTACAATGTAACGACGGTTCATATTATGTCGGCATTGCTACAGACATAGACGATCGTATTAAGGAACATAATGCTGGGCAAGGATCAGAGTTCACAAAGAAGCAAAGACCAGTTTATTTAGCTTATACAGAAACGCACGAAAGCTATGCAAGTGCACGAAAGAGAGAGGCTCAATTGAAAGGCTGGCGTAGAGAAAAGAAAGAATGGTTAATTAGAGGGTTCCCTTCGACTCGTCCAAAGGACTCGCTCAGGGCCTGACGGCGAATCTCCCCCCTCTCCGCCATTGCTTCAGCAATGGCCCTGAGTCCGTCGAAGGGCTAAAAGATTATTGGTCAGTAAGATAGTGCTCCTCACCTACTTGATTTGCTTTGTCCTCAACTTTTCTAATAAAAACAAGACTTCTGCCGCATCAGTGTCATACAATTCAGGATCAGAAGCCAACTCAGAATCACGAGAACCGGCAAGGATAGCCTGAAGTTTGGTAATTAGTACCTTTAGTAACGGATCTATTTCAGGGTCACCGGAGAGTTGCTTCAGAAGATCTGCTATCTCCTCTGTCTTATTCTCTTGAATCGCCTGCCAGAAATCCGCACACAGGCGTCCGCCTAGGCTATGATTTTCCCCACCATCCCGGCCGGTAGGCGAGATATGATTGAATAGCCTGCTCCCGCGCCGCGCTTGGGCGGCTTCCTTCTGATTTCCCACTGCCTGCTCAATGACATGTAATATGTACCAGGTTTTCCACGGCTCAGCAGAATGGCCATAAGGCTTATCGCATTCAATGGCTCGTAGAATTTCCGACCGGGCTTCGTCGTAGCGATTGAGCTTGATTAGTGTGTCGGCAAGGTTGGAGCGAGCACGCCCCTCTTTTGCCAGGTCTTTAATCCTAGTAAACTTATCTGCTGCCTGTCGAAAAAATATTGCTGCCTCCTCAGAACGACCCATCTTATCGTAAAGATTACCAAGTTGGTTTAAAGTATTAGCCTCACCCTCCGTGTTCTTTTGTTGCACCTTAATAGCCAGCGATTGCCGGTAAGCCTGCTCCGCCGCTTCAAATTGATTCATCTCTTCATATAGCATACCAATCTGATGCCAGACACTTGCAACCGACAGTGGTTCGCCAAGAGCGTTGAATATCTCTTTCGCTTCAGCATAAGTTGTTAGGGCTTCATCAAAGCGCCTCTGATGCAAGCGAACCGTCCCGAGTTGGAATTTTCCAGCAGCGACCTGCCTTTCATCCTTTAGTTTTTCTGCTCGTCTGACATTTTCTTCATAAGTGGTAGCCGCTTCATCTAAACGGCCAAGAGCAGTCAAACAGTCTGCCTTTTCAGCCAGTGAAGCAGATGCCATTCCTGCCGCACTAAGATTTCCCTGATCTGCTAATAGTTGAAAACGTCTGTATGCCTCATTAATCGGTTGAAGCGCGGCTTCATCAGAGCCTCCACGGCTCATTACACGCCCAAGCAAAAAATAAGCATCAGCTATATCATAATCTGCTCCTGAATATGCAGATTCTCCAGCCTGCAAACATCTATCCAGCAACGCCTGGGCATTCTTCAATGCCTCTGGTAAATTCCCACTGTCCAATAATCTTTCAATCTCCATTCCTGATGACGTAAATCTAGTAGTGCTCCAATCTCCTAATTTTTTTGATTCTGCTTCCCGAATCGCAACTACTTGTGTTAGAAGGTGCGGCCTACCCAAAAGTGCAATCAATTGTTCCAGCGTTGTGGCCAGGCTTACTGTTTTCTCTGGGTCGCCTTGGAACCGCACATATTCTAAAAGTAGCATCAGGTTGCGCAATTCGAGGGTTGTTAAATTGAGTGCAAATTGAGCATTTTCGGAAAGCTGCTTATTTAAAAAGTAACTCAATTGCTTCATACTTTCAGCCCATCTGGCTTTGCAACTGGCTCTTGCGGTTTCATCCAACTCCTGCCACAGGTATGGGCATAGAGCTGGGTTAAAACGCAAGAAGCCGTAGGGCGCTGGGTCAGCTAAGCCAGTTTCCACCAATTCAAGAACCAGCGACTTCACTTCCGAATCAGATAATTCCAGGACTTCTTTCAGGGTAAACACATGCGCACCTCCCTGAAACACGCCCAAAGGCTTGATTTTCTCTCGCATCTTTGGTGAGAGCCTGCGTAAGGAAAGCTCCAGGCTGGCATAGAGTGAGCGTTCCCGTTCGTTAGGATATTTTTTGTCCAACTCAGCCATTAAACGGCTCAGGTTATCAGTGGTGGACTGCACACCAAATTGGCTGACATAAGGTGCTAAAAGCACCAGACTTCGGGCATGACGGTTTACTGCTTCCACCAATGCTTCTATTTCTGGCTCTGTTCCTCCAGATTCATCTTCTTTAGGCGTTAGACCATTGATGGCCATAGTTCGGTGCACTAATTCAATGGCATCTTCTCTGCTCAAGAGTCCGAGAGTTTCCTGCTGGAATTTAGTATCAAAAGGGGCTGGCAGAGATTGGCGAGAGGTAAATAACAGATGGGTGCCATCCACTGCCAATAGCGTATTGCAGAGGTCAAAGAAAGTTTTTAAAGCATCAGGCTCAAACCTGGCAATCTGTGCTAAGCTTGAGTCTGCTTCACTTGCTGCCGGAGGCAGAATAGTTTCCATATTATCCATAACAACAATGGTGGGCTCGTTTCTCAACTGTCGTTCGATCGGCTGCAAAGCTTTGGTCAGTAACTCTTCAGAAGAGTATTGGGCTACGGAGTAGTTGGGAATAAGCTGTTTGCCAATCAGATCCACCACGGTGCGTACATCGTAAACATCTTCAACGCACACAAAAGCTCCCCTTTCAAAACGTCCGGTACGTATTAGCCAGAGCGCCAATTCCACAGCTAATGTAGTTTTTCCTTCACCACCCTGTCCGCACACCACAGCATAAGGCACTTGTGCCAACAAACGCTCCAATTTCAACAATTCCCTACTGCGGCCTACAAATTGGTGTTTGGGAGTTGGAGGCAATGAGCCAAAACGGTTTTTCAGAGCCTCCTGGTCAATTTCTTCTATTTCTCTGGAAGGAACCTTAGTGAGCAACTGTAAGTCCTCTTCTTCCTGGTAGAGAACTGGCACGAACCAGTCCTGTAAGTCCAACCTGCCGGCTCCAAATATCTTCATACGATAGCTGTCAGATTTTAAAGCCCTTTGTCCAGCCAACATAGCCTCACCCACACGTGCTCCAGTTGCCAGTTTCTGGTAGAAGCTTTGCACAAACCTTCGAGCAGTTTCCACCAGCACCGAGTGGCTCATAGCTATAACTGAGGCAACCCCTTCATCTAACAAAGCAGCAGCTACTGAGGCGGTCGGGTCTTGTTCTGCTTTAGCGGTTTCACACGCTTCCAGAAAAAACAAGGGAATACGATAACCCCGAATAACAGCCGCTAATTCTTTAGCATCTATTATCTGCGAACGCCTTTTTTCCAACTTCTGACTATCTTCTGGCTTTTCAAAACAAAGACCGCCCAATCCTAAATCCCTACGAAACACTCCGTGGCCATCAAAGTGCACAACGTGGTAGGGAGTTCCCGCCTCCAGTGCCCGCTGTAATTCTTTTTCCAGAGATGGGAAAGTTGGTGGTGAAAGCACAGAGAGCTCAACCAATTCACCCAGATTTTCTAAGGCGGATACCAAGGGTAGCGCGCTCACCCGGTGATCGATATAGCCTGCTTTTTCGTCCTCAGGCCTGGGACTGACCAGCAAAATGCGGATAGGTGGCTCAGCCATGGTCCCTTCAAACGATTTCGTGTTTGGCAAACGCCGGCGGACCTGGACCGGCTTGGCGCCCTGGAACATATAACCACTGCCATCATGCAGTAATTCCCATGGCAGAGTGAGCAGTAAAGTGGCTGATTGGTTAGCTTCAGCCTGTTCCTTGGTGTCAGCGCCTTTTACCAATTTGGAATCAACAAAAACGGTAAAACGCCGAGCCGATTTGGCTTTTGCTGTCTCCCAGGCTATCAATACATTGCGAACTGAATCATCCTTCAGAACTGCATCATAAAGAGCCTTTCCCCATTCAGGCAGTTGTTTTTCTACTTTTTGCGCGCGTTCTTTGAATACTCCTGTGGGCCACATATAATAACGTTCCAAGTACCAGCTCAACTCCTCACTTTCAATCGGACCAAGGGGAGATGTAAAGACGAATCTTCCTTCGCTTGTAACCTTTCGTTTTCCCGTCCCACTCGGGATGTAGGTTAATCTTGCTTCTGCCTGGGCTCTGCGCACCCCATCCTTTTCAAAAAGGCGCGCGGATCAGTTAGCTCCAGCAAAAGTTCTTCCTGAGGTTCAGCCAAGGGCCTGAGCATAGGCTGAAGATCGTCCGGAGAGCGTTCGCCTAATGCAGCCAAAATCTGTGGCAT
>JALHSU010000261.1 GCA_022865345.1 Candidatus Zixiibacteriota bacterium | reverse complement strand
GTTTTTGCCACCTCACCTGACCTCTGAGTTTGAGGAGAAAGAAAGATTCATCCACGAAGCCAAAGCCGCATCAGCTTTGAATCATACCAATATCACCACCATTTATGAGATAGATGAGTTTGAAGGGCAGATGTTTATAGTGATGGAATATGTAGAAGGTAAGACTTTAAAGCAGGCGATTGAGAAAGAAGCTCTTTCTATAAAGAAGGTTTTAGATATCGGGATACAGATATGCGAAGGTCTGGCGATGGCTCATGAGAAGGGTATAGTGCATAGGGATATCAAATCAGACAACATAATGCTTACTCCTAGCGGTCAGGTTAAGATAATGGACTTTGGACTGGCAAAACTAAAGGGAGCTACCAAGCTTACCAAGACCCGCTCGACCTTAGGGACTCTTGCCTATATGTCACCAGAGCAAGCACAAGGTGAGGAAGTTGACCAGAGAAGCGATATTTTCTCTTTTGGAGTGGTCTTATATGAGCTTTTGACCGGTAAGCTTCCTTTTGCTGGAGAGCATCAAGCCGCTGTTATCTACTCAATAATCAACGAGGAGCCACAACCAATAGCCCGTTTCAACAATCAGGTCTCAGCTAAATTAGAAGACATGGTTTACAAGGCATTGGTAAAAGAAAAAGATGAGAGGTACCAGCACATAGATGATCTTCTGGCAGATTTAAGAAGGGAAAGAAAGAGCTTGGATTATCTGAAGACCGGACAGATTCCTAAAGAGGTTATTCTTCCCAAGCCTAAAAGGAAAGTTCTTCCGATTGCAATTCCTGCCTCAGTTGTGGTCATCCTGGTTTTACTTTTCTTGATTCTTAAACCTTTCAAATTTGAAATAGCTCCGGAAAAAGGGGCAATAGCTAAGGAGAACTCCCTGGCAGTGATGTATTTTGACAATCTGGTTGATCCGGAGGACAAGCAAAAGCTTGGCGAAATTGTTACTAACCTGCTTATCACTGGTTTATCGGAGTCACAATATCTCAAGGTAGTATCCAGCCAGAGATTGTATGATATCCTCAAGCTTTTAGGCAGGGAAGGAGAGAAAAGGATAGATAAGAATATGGCAACCCAGGTTGCTACAAAAGCCGGGGTTAAGTGGATGCTTCTGGGGAGTATACTTCAAGTTAAGCCAAGAATCGAAATAACGACCCAGTTAGTTGATGTCGGAACCGGTGAAATAAAAGCATCCCAGCGAATCACCGGAGAGAAGGAACAAGACATCTTTTCTTTGGTTGATAAACTAACCGTAGCATTAAAAAAAGATTTCTCGCTTCCTGTCTCAGCCCAGCAGGAGAAGGAACCATCAGTAGCTAAGGTTACCACCCATTCCCAAGAAGCATATCGTTACTATCTCGAAGGCACTGATTACTGTTATAAACTTTACTTTGCAGAGGCAGAGAGAAGTTTCAATAAAGCTCTGGAACTTGATTCTACCTTTGCTATGGCTTATTATTGGCTGGCAGTGACTAAAAACTATGAAGGCGATACTCGGGCAGCAAGAGAGTCTATTACCAAAGCTGCAAAATACACAGATAAGATAACCCACAAGGAGAAACTCTATATTGAAGGCTTTGAGGCATATGTAACAGGTGATTATCCTCAAGCTATAAAGGTACTAAAAAAGATAGTGGAAAGTTATCCTGATGAAAAACAGGCATTTTTTACCTTAGGGCATATTTATTATCGCAATCTACACCAGTCCGAAGAAGCAATTCATTACCTTAACAAAGCCATCCAGATAGACCCTCTCTACAAGATGGTTTACAATCTTCTTGCCTATGCCTACGATGCAATGGGGGATTTTGATAAATCCATCTGGGCTATAAACAAGTATATAGAATTAGCCCCGGATGAACCTAATCCCTATGATACCAGAGGTGACCTTTATGCCCGGAACGGAAAACTCGACCAGGCAATTGAATCTTACAAAAAAGCTTTAGAGAAAAAACCAGATTTTTATCTATCTCGCTGGAAACTGGGGGATATGTATGTTTTCAAGAAGGATTATGCTAAAGCGGAAAGCTGTTTTCAGGCACTCTCATCCAGCAGTGAAAAGTTCTACAGGTCGATGGGAAGGTTATACTTAAAACATATTCCTTTTTATCAGGGGAAATTTGAAGATGCCCTCAAGGTTCTGGACGATGGCATTGCCGCAGACAGAATGGAACAGTTTGAATCAGAATTGAACGCCTATAAACATTTCGATAAGGCATTTCTTCTCTGTGAAAGGCAGAAAAAGATGGGTTTAGCGTTAAAGGAAGCAGAGATAGGCATGGAAATATACAAAAAAGCCAAACCTGATGATCCAATATATGGGAGGGATGGTTACGCTTTTCTTCTCACTAAGAGTGGAAAAATCGCTGAAGCTGAGGAATTAGCAAAGGCTTTAAAAAAGGATATTGAGGAGAAGAATCCAAAGCTGATGTTTTCTTACTGGTGGACATTGGGCGACATTGAGTTAATCAAAAGGGACACAAACATGGCATTGAGCTATTTAGAAAGGGCGTATAAGGACTCACCAACTCCGTCTTTTGATCTCCGTTGTCATCTGGCAGAAATTTACTTGAATAAAGGCAGACTGGACGAGGCAGTATCTCAATTAGAAAAAGCACTTTCAAGATATGATGATGACAGAGTATGGTCTTCCAGGGCAGTGAAAGCATATTATCTTTTAGGCTTGGCTTATGAGAAATCAGGCTGGACTAAAAAAGCAATTGAGCAATATGAGCAGTTTCTGGATATCTGGAAAAATGCTGACCCTGGGATACCGGAAATTGCGGATGCAAAGGAAAGACTGAAGAAACTGAAAGCAAACAGTAGGCAGTAGACAGTATATAGGGTAAAAAAAATGATCGGCAGAATAATTTCTCATTACAAGATTTTAGAAAAGCTTGGCGAAGGTGGGATGGGCGTGGTGTACAAAGCAGAGGACACTAAGCTCAAACGCACCGTGGCTTTGAAATTTCTGCCTCCTCACATTTCTGAAAGTGGAGAAGAAAAAGAACGTTTTATCCACGAGGCGCAGTCTGCTTCTGCCCTGAATCATCCTAACATCACTACCATCCACGAGATTGATGAATTTGAGGGGCAGATGTTTATAGTGATGGAATACTGCGAGGGTAAGACTTTAAAGCAGATAATCGAAAAAGAGCCCCTTTCTATAAAAAAGGTTTTAGACATCGGAATTCAGATCTGTGAAGGTTTAACCGCCGCTCACAAGAAGGAGATAGTTCATCGGGATATAAAATCAGACAATATAATGGTTACCAAAGAGGGACAGGTTAAGATAATGGACTTTGGTTTAGCTAAACTGAAAGGAGCCACCAAGCTAACCAAGACTCGTTCAACCATAGGTACCCTTGCCTATATGTCGCCAGAACAAGCTCAAGGCGAGGAAGTAGATTCCAGAAGTGATATATTCTCTTTTGGAGTGGTTTTATATGAGCTTTTGACCGGGAAACTTCCTTTTGGAGGAGAACATCAAGCTGCTATTGTTTATTCTATAATCAACGAAGAGCCCCAGCAAGTAGCCAGATATAACAATAAAGTTTCATCAGAGTTGGAGCGGACAGTTTTCAAAGCACTGGCAAAAGATAAAGAGGAAAGATACCAGCATATTGATGATTTATTAGCAGATTTGAGGCACGAAAAGAAGACTCTGGAATATCTGAAAACTGGACAGATTCCTAAAGAGGTAACAGTACCCAAGCCTAAAAGGAGATTTCTTCCGATTGCAATTCCTGCATCAGTTGTTTTTATCTTAGTTTTACTTTTCTTAATTCTCAGACCTTTCAAATTTGAGATTGGTCCGGAAAAAGGTGCAGTAGCCAAAGAGAACTCCTTAGCCATAATGTATTTTGAAAATTTGAAAGATCCTGAGGACAAAGATAAAATTGCACGGATGATTACCCATCTATTGATAGCAGGTCTCTCTGAATCACCTCAATATCTGCAAGTGGTGAGCAGTCAAAGATTATATGACATTTTAAAGCTTTTAGGCAAAGAGAATTTGAATGTAATAGATAAAACCGTTGCCTCAGAGGTTGCAAGAAAAGCGGGGGTGAAATGGATTGTGACCGGAACGGTACTTCAGACTAAACCGAATATGGTTTTGATCTCGGAGATATCCGAGGCCACAAGTGGTAAGCTGTTAGCTACCAAACAGGTCAGCAGCGCAGCAGGTGAGGACCTATTCTCAGTTGTTGACAAGTTAAGTGCACAGATAGCAAATGCTTTAACTTTGCCGGAACAGGCGAAAAAAGAACTGGAAAAACCAGTAGCAGATGTTACCACTCATTCACAGCAGGCATATCGTTACTATCTGGAGGGGATGGATAACTTTAATAAATATTACTTTACAGAGGCGGAGAAAAGTTTTATGAAAGCTCTGGAATATGATTCCACGTTTGCGATGGCATATTACAGGTTGGCTTCCTCAAAAAGGGGTGAGGAGAAGAAAAGATTAACGGCTAAAGCAGTGAAATATTCGGACAAAGCCAGTCAGAAGGAAAAATATCAAATAAAATCCTGGGCCGCGTATGTATCACTGAATTACAGTGAGTCGATTAAAGAACTACAAAAGATCGTGGAACGCTATCCCGACGAAAAAGAGGCATTTTATATTTTAGGGGCTTACATGTATGCTGATAAGCTCCACGAGTTCAAAGAGGCAATTTATTACCTTAACAAAGCCATTCAGATAGATCCTCTCTATAAGGTTGCATATAATGCCCTTGCCTATGCTTACAATGAAATCGGGGATTTTGATAAATCCATCTGGGCTATAAATAAGTATATAGAATTAGCCCCGGATGAACCTAATCCCTACGATTCAAGAGCTGATTTATATGCCTGGAATGGTAAGCTCGACCAGGCAATTGAATCTTACAAAAAAGCTTTAGAGATAAAACCGGACTTCTATATGTCTCGGTTCAAACTGGGGGATATGTATCTTTTCAAAAGGGATTATGCTCATGCGGAAAGCTGTTATGAGGCACTTTCTTCCAGCAACGAGAAGGTTTACAGGTCAGGAGGCAGGCTCTGCTTAGCTTTGATTCCCCTATACCAGGGAAAGCTCGAAGAAGCCCTTAGGACTTTAGACGATGGTATTGCAGCAGACAGAATGGAACAGGTTGAGGAAGAGGCGAATGCATATAAACATCTCATGAAGGCATCAATCTATGAGGATAAGAAAAAGTGGAGTTTAGCACTAAAAGAAGCAGAAATTGGCATAGAAATTCTTAAAAAGGTAACACCTAACGACCCGGACAATGGGAAGGATTATTATGCCAGTCTTCTGGCAAAGAGTGGAAAAATCAGTGAAGCTGAAGAACTCACCCGGGCTTTCAAAAAGGATATTGAGCAAAAGAATCCAACCCTGATGTATATTTATTGGTGGACCTTAGGTGACATTGAACAGGCTAAAGGAAACATTAAGACGGCAATAGATTATTTTGAAAAGGCAGAGAAAGATGCCCCGACCCCATCTTTTTACAGGCGTACTCATCTTGCGGAAATTTACTTAAAGATAGGCAGACTGGACGAAGCAGTAGCTGAATTAGAAAAGGCACTTTCGAGATATGATAATGACAGGGTATGGCGTACAGAAGCAGTGAAAGCTTATTATCTTCTGGGTTTGGCTTATGAGAAATCGGGCTGGAACAACAAAGCGATTGAGAAATATGAGGAGTTTCTGGATATCTGGAAGAATGCTGACCCGGGGATTCCAGAAGTTGCAGATGCGAAGGAAAGGCTAAAAAAACTAAAAAAGTAGACAGTAGACAGCAGACAGTAGACAGGGAAAAAGGCGAACTGCTGGGTAGAGACGCATGCGATGCGTCTCTACTGATTATTCCCACTCGATTGTGGCTGGGGGTTTGGAGCTGACGTCGTAGACTACTCGGTTTATTCCCTTGACCTCGTTAATTATTCGATTGGAGATTTTTCCTATTAAATCATAAGGGAGATGTGCCCAGTCTGCAGTCATCCCGTCTAAGCTGGTAACAGCTCTTAAGGCAACGACATTCTCGTAAGTTCTTTCATCCCCCATCACCCCAACTGACTGGACTGGCAAAAGAACGCAGAAAGCCTGCCAGACTTTTTGGTAATGTTTTGAGCTTTTTAGCTCCTGAATAAAAATGTCGTCCGCTTCTCTCAGAATATCTAACCTTTCTCTGGTGATCTCGCCTAAAATCCTCACGGCTAAGCCGGGACCAGGGAAGGGGTGCCTTCCAATAATATTATCCGGCAGTTTTAGCTCCTTTCCGATTCTGCGCACCTCGTCTTTGAACAGCTCTCTTAAGGGTTCAATCAATTTTAAATTCATCTCTGCAGGCAGACCTCCAACATTATGATGACTCTTGATGGTAGCAGAAGGTCCTTTAAAAGAAGTTGATTCGATCACGTCCGGATATAAAGTACCCTGGGTTAAAAATCTCACCTCACCTATCTTATTGGCTTCCTCTTCAAAAACTTCAATAAATATCCTGCCGATGATTCTTCTTTTCTCTTCCGGGTCGATTACTTCTTTTAAGCGTGATAGGAACTTCTCCGAAGCATCCACGAAGATTATGTTCATATCAAAATCTTTAAAAGCCTCCTTAACCTGCTGGGCTTCGTTTTTTCTCAACAGGCCATTATCCACGAAGATACAGTTGAGCTGTTTTCCAAGTGCTTTATTCACCAGGAGCGCACAAACAGAGGAATCAACTCCTCCGCTTAATCCCAGGACGACTTTTTCATTTCCGACTTTTACTTTTATCTCTTTTACCGTTGATTGGATAAACGATTTGGGGGTCCATTCGCCGTGACATTCACAGATGTCATAGAGGAAATTTTGAATTATCCTTATTCCGTTCTGGGTATGAGCAACTTCAGGATGGAACTGCACACCGAAGATTTTCTTTTTTGGATTTTTAACTGCGGCAAAAGGGATATTCTCAGATGAGGCTAATTTTCTATATCCTTTAGGAAGTTTAGATACGAAATCCCCATGGCTCATCCAGACCTGCAGCTTTTTTTTGAAACCTTTGAAAAGGTCTTTATGCTCCTCGATTCTGATTATTGCTTTTCCGTACTCCCGGCTTTTACTTTTCTCCACTTTCCCACCAAATAGATATGCCAGTAGCTGAAGTCCATAGCAGATGCCTAAGATCGGGACATTCAATTCAAATACTTTTATATCGCAGACTGGAGCTCCTTCATCAAAGACGCTGGATGGTCCGCCGGAAAGGATTATCCCTTTGAGATTTTTATCATTGAACGAATCAGGATTGGCGTTAAAAGGTAAAATCTCACAATAGACTTTGCTTTCCCTGACTCGCCGGGCAATAAGCTGGGTGTACTGTGACCCGAAATCGAGAATGACGATGGTCTCTTCTTTTTTTAGCATTCAGATCAACTCCTTTTACTCCTCAGATTCAACTTCAAGGAGAACCGTATCCTTTTTCCAGTTCTGGTCATCCTTTTTCGGGTAATCCTGATTATAATGCAAGCCTCTGCTTTCTTTACGCAAAAGAGCGGAGCGGATGACAAGCTCTGCCACCTGAGAGATGTTTCTCAACTCTATGACCTCATAGGTCACTGGATTTTTATGATAGAATTCGGTTATCTCCTCAAGCAGAATGTCGATCCTCGCTTTAGCCATCTCCAGACGGCTGTTTGATCTGACAATACCCACCAAATTCCACATAAAAGACTGTATCTCCTGCCTGGCATGGGAGATTATCACCCATTCCTTCTGGTCAAAAACTCCTTTGGTGCTCCATTCAGGTATCCGGGGAAAATCAAAACTCCTGTCAGATTCAAATTTCCTTCTTGAGGCTTCAGCGGCAAAATTCGCAAAAGCAACTGCTTCCAGCAGGGAATTGGATGCCAGCCGGTTGGCACCGTGCATTCCGGTCATCGCCACTTCACCGCAGGCATAGAGGTTGTCAATGTCAGTTTCCGCATCCAGATTGGTGACGACTCCTCCACACATATAATGGGCTGCCGGAACTACCGGTATCCAGTCCCTGGTAATGTCTATCCCCAGAGCCAGGCAGCGGCCAAAGATATTGGGGAATCTTCGCAGGATGAATTCCTTGTCCAGATGAGTGATGTCCAGATATACGCAGGAGTCTCCGCTTTTCTTAAGCTCCGCATCTATTGCCCTGGCAACCACGTCCCTGGGAGCAAGCTCTTTTTGAGGATGGTAGCTCTCCATAAAGGTTTTTCCGGACTTCAATTTCAATTTTCCTCCTTCTCCCCGAACCGTCTCGGAAATGAGAAAAGAGTCGCCTTTAGGATGAAATAAAGAAGTGGGATGGAACTGGATGAATTCTAAATTTGCCACCCGGGCGCCTGCACGGTAAGCCATAGCAAGGCCATCCCCTGTGGCAATATCCGGGTTAGTGGTATGCTGGTAGATCCTGCCGGCACCTCCTGTAGCTAAAAGGGTAATCCGGCTCAGTAATTTATCCACTCTCCCTTTTTTCACATCCAGCACATAAGCCCCCCAGCATATTATTCTATCTCCCGGTTTTCTCCGGTAATCTTTGAGATGATGTTGGGTGATTAAGTCAACAGCTATGTGGTCTTCATAGATTTTTATGTTTTTTCTGGTCTTTACAGACTGGATAAGTGCAGTTTCGATCTCTCTTCCGGTCAGGTCAGCCGCATGAGCCACCCGCTTGCGTGAATGCCCGCCCTCTCTTCCCAGGTCAAACTGGTCTTTCGTTTTGGAGAAATTCACACCGATATTAAGGAGCTCCTGCACTTCCAAAGGACCTGCTTGTACCACTTTCTTGACCACTTCTGGATTACAAATCCCGTCTCCAGCCTTCAGAGTGTCCTGAATATGAAGCTCAAAAGAATCATCCGGCGATAAAACCGCAGCAATCCCTCCCTGGGCATAATTGGTGTTAGATTCTGAGTCCTTTTTCTTGGTGATTATGGCAACGCTTCCTAACTCTGAGACCTTCAAAGCATAGGAAAGTCCAGCTATGCCTGAGCCGATGATCAAAAAGTCTACTATGTCTGTTTGTGCGGAGTGAAACATCTGATTCTTAAAGGCTTGTAGATTATTAGTATTTTATTTCATCGAACTTCAAATTATCGTTTTGCAACTCATACTCAATATATCTTTGAATTTGGATAATTTACACCAGGCTTTTTCCAATGGCTTTCCATTCAACTGCTGAAATTACTTTTGAATGTTTTTTATGCAAGAAAAAGCAGCTTAATCCTTTACATTCCTTATATAAATTTCATAACCAAGCGCGAAATGGTAATCGGATTTTTCAATCAATTTTAATTTTATTTCCTCTGCTGTAATCAGTTTAGGTGCGTTTTCAAAATAACCTCTGTAGACTCGAAAACCGACTTCATCATCCTGAATTAAGAAATCTCCAATTTCGCCAAATTCTCTTTGTACAATGTCAAGAATCTTTGTGCAAATTTCTTCGCTCAGATTGGTAAAAGCAGTTATTTCATAGCCATCAATTATCATCACAAATATGTTTCACTCAATGCTATTTTATAATCACTTTCAACTTGGTCATAAGAAAAGAATTTACATATATTTCTTAATGCCTCAAAAGCAGTTTTACTTAATTCCCTTTGAAACTTTTGTTTTTTATCTTCATTTGAAATACAACAGAATGTAGTTCTGAAATCTTGTAACTCCATAAACTTTACAAGGGCATCTCTAAAATTAGTAGAACGTTCTATTTCAAAAATCTGAATTGGAAAATTTCTACGATTGAACCAAATTACGTCAAAGAAACGAACAGTTTCATTTATAATGTTTTCGAAAGTAAAAGGCGGGACTTCTGCAAGGGTTGCTAAACTTCCCAAAGTCTTATTATCAAAAATCCATTTCTTATCATTTGTATAAGTGTTTTCGACTTCATTTCTGTTATTACCAATTTCAATAAGCATTCCTTGAATTCTTGCATGTAGTCGTTCTTTCTTCTCGGATTCGGTTTTTGGTAAAGTTATTTTTGGTAATTTATCAAGAAATTTGGCAAGTGCATATACTCCAAGTCCAATTCTTGTAAATCTTGCATCTCTCTGAACTCTTTCTTGTATTGTCATATGCGGTGTCTTTCCAACAATTTTTGATTGGTCTTTATACTTCCAGATTTCTTTGTAAAGCAATTTTAATGGTGCAAAATATCCATTATGTAACATTACTTGCTCAATCGCTTCTGAATACGTCAAGTCCTCTTTATGCTGCATCTTAAAAGTTCCTATTGAATTATTTTTCCTTTTATCTTTGACCTTATTTTATTACAAACTTCCCCGCATGTCAACTTTTAAATATTCAATACCTCCCAGAGCTTTTCTTCTCCGGAGATTATTTTTAATTCTACTTTTACCACCAGCAGAGGGATAGTCAATTCGCCTGTATCCGGAAGCCTTATCGAATCTTTTTCAGTAGTGATAAGGTATTCAGCTCCTGATTTTCTTGCTTCCTCTTGCAGTAATAAAAGGTCTTTTCGGGTGTAAATATAATGGTCTAAAAAGAAAAAAGCATTCAAAATCTCCAGACCCAGAGATTTCAAGGTCCTCTCAAAGGAAAAAGGGTTTCCGATGCCGCAGAAAGCTAAACCTTTCTTCCCGTTGAACTGGATTAGGCTGATTTCAGTTTTGTCTTTCCAGTTCTGGATTGAACTTGTCTGCAGGATACTTTCTACAATCGGAGCCTGGGGGTTGTATTTCTGCAATAACTTCTTCACTTTATCCCTGTGTTCAGATTGATCGACTCTGGTGAGAACGAAGAGGTTTGCTCTATTGAGAGAGGATAGAGGCTCTCTGAGCCTGCCAGCGGGCAACAGTTTTTCTTTTTTCAGATCAATTGAGGAATCGATCATCACGATATCCAGATCTCGTTTCAATCTCCAGTGTTGGAAACCATCATCCAAGAGCAAAAAATCAGCTTTATATTTATCCTGAGCTATTGTTCCAGAATGAAATCTGTCCTTGTCAACAATTATCGGGACTCCAGGCAGATGGTTGCTTAAAAGATAAGGTTCGTCACCAGCCTGTTCCCATTTCATATGCAAAGAGTCACTTTTTTTTAGTTCCAAAGTTTCTTTTGATAACCTTTTGTATCCTCTGGTTAAGATGGTAAAAATTATTCCTTTCTCTTGAAGCTTTTTTGCTAGGTAGAGGACAAAAGGTGTTTTTCCAGAGCCTCCAACAGTGATGTTACCGACACTTATGACCTTTGCGCTTAACTTTTTTGGCTTTATTAACCCCAGGCCGTAAAGAGATTTCCGGATTAGGTATCCTGTAAGGTATAGAAGCGAAAGGAATCGCAAGAAAAAGGAGATGATGCTCCTCTTATCTTCTTTCTCCCAGTAATGGAAAAGTCTATTTTTTTTCATCTCCGGATAGAAGCTTTAAGAGGAGCTGCACGGTTTTATCAGACGTTCCGGTCTGTGAAAGGAGCGCCTGTTTCCCATTTTCCCCAATCTTTTTGCGCAGGGCATCGTCTTCCAAAAGCTCTGACATTTTCTGATAAAGCTCCTCCTGGTCTTTTACCATTATTCCGCCTTCGAATTTCAAGAGCAGGTCAGAAGAAGGCTTGAAATTGTCGATGTAAGGACCGAACAGCACAGGTATCCCATAGCTTGCCGGCTCCAGTATGTTATGACCACCAGTGGGAACTAAACTTCCTCCGACAAAAGCTATTTCGCTGATGCTGTAAAGGTTTTCCAGCTCACCCATAGTATCCAGAAGAATTACTTCAGCCCCTTGACCTTTTTTAGGTGCGCTTTTCTTAACATATTTTAGCGTTAGCTCTGAGAGGAGTTCCTGAATTTCACTCAGGCGAGAAAGATGCCTGGGGGCTAAGAGGAGAACCAGACATGTTTGTTCTTGCTTCAGCCTTTTGAAAACGGAGAGAACCATCCTTTCCTCCTCCTGGTGCGTGCTCCCTGCTATTATCAGCCGATCATCTTTTGAAAGACCAAGCCTTCTGCGCAAAGCAGTCTTATTCAATCCATTGATACCCAATAGCGCACGGTCGAACTTCAGATTCCCCACAATCTCGGTTTTGCTTTTGTCTGCTCCTAAATTCCAGAGCTTTTCAGCATCTTCTAAGGACTGCATACAGAAAAGGTCAAACTTAGATAAAACCAAACTGCTGAAGCTTTTTATCCTGCGGTATCTTTTGAAAGATGTTTTGGAAAGGCGGCCATTGATCAGACAGAGTTTGCAACCGTAATTCCTGGCTTCCCGGATAAGGTTGGGCCAGAACTCGGTTTCCACTAAGGCCAGAAACGAGGGATTTAGTTTCCTGAATACCCTTCTCCAGATAAAAGGAAAATCCAGGGGAAAATAGAAAATCAAATCCACATGGGAAAGGGTTCCTGAAGCCTCTTTTTTGCCGGTTTTGGTAACCACTGAAACGGCTATGGAGAAATCAGGCCTCAAGCTTTTCAGCCTGGGCAGGATCGTAGATAGGGCTTTGATCTCACCGACTGAAGCCGCGTGAAACCAGAGCAGGGGAGAGGATATTTTTTCAGGTATGCGGATTTTCCCCAGGCGCTCTAAAATGCCATGCCGTCCGAATAATCCCCTTAAGAAAAGATAAGGGAAAAGCAGAATAAAAGCTATGGAGTATAAGAGACTGTAAGCGAAATACATCCTATTCCTTCAAATAGTTGTCTGCTTCTTCGGTCAGCAGGTTCAGGTTTTCTTCCAGTTCCTTGCTTTTCAAATCGAGCTCTTCCTTCGACAGTTCTGCCGGAACGTAGATCGGCTTCCCGATGAAGATCACTGCCCTGGAGAACGGTTTGGGGATGATAAACCCATCCCAGCTTTTGAGGGTCCATCTTCTCCGGGCCGAGTTGGTAATAGGGATTATGGGAACTCCGCTTTTCCGAGCAACGAAAACCGCACCGGGCTGAGCTTTGAAAGCCGGTCCTTTGGGACCGTCCGGAGTGATAGCTATGTCATACCCTTCCCTGACCTTGTTAGCCATCTGCAAGAGAGCCTCAACTCCTCCGTGAGTAGTTGACCCCCATACTGTTCCGAAGCCAAGCCTCTGGATGATGTGGGCGCTTATCTGTCCATCCCGATGCCGGCTTGACAATACCTGGTTTTTCTGTCCCCGGTGAGTATAGGCTAAGATCAGCATTCGTCCATGCCAGAAGGCATAAAGGACTTTTCCTTTTCTCTCCCGGATCTCATTAAGATTTTCAACCCCGACCCATTCTATTTTCAAACTTTTCCCTAAAAGTAAAATAAGAGCGGATCCTAAAAGCGAGATTAAAAATATATAAAATTTTTCTTTTAAACTCATAGGAAAACCTATGACAACATCTGGTTCACAATCTGTGCTCCTCTATGGTATGCTCCTTTTTCGCCTAATTTATCTCTGACTCTGGTTAGGTCGTTTTTTATCCTTTCATATTCACCCTCGTCCGTCAAAATCCTTTCCATCTCTCGTGCGATTCTCTCAGGTTTAGCTTCAGATTGTATAAACTCCGGAACTATTTTTTTTTCAGCCACAATGTTTACCATCCCGATATTAGGTATTTTTACCAGAGTTTTTGCTAAAAGATAAGTGAAAAGACTGGTTTTATACAAGACAATCAAAGGCGTGCCGGAGATTGCAGATTCTAAGGTAGCCGTGCCTGAGGTGGCTAATAGAAGGTCTGAATAGCACATCAGGTCATAAGTCAAATCTTCCAGGATAATTGCTTCTAAGTTCATCTTCTTCAAGAAAATCTGCAACCTTTCCTGGTTAATATTAGGTGCCAAACCAATGGCGATTTTCAAGTCTGGAAATCTTTTTTTCAAGATAAGGCAGGCCCGTACCATCACTGGCAATACCTTCTCAATCTCCTGCCATCTTGAGCCAGGTAGCAGCCCGACAAGAGTTTCTTTGCCAGTCAGCTTTAATTTTCTCTGAAATTCCTCTTTTGAAAGAGAAGGCTTGACCAGGTCTAAAAGAGGATGACCTATCAAATCTACCTCAACGTCTGCATCTTTGTACAGCTTCTCCTCAAAAGGGAAGAAGACCACCATTCTGTCAACTAATTTTTTTATGGTTTCAATCCTTTTTCCCCCCCAGGCCCAGACCTGTGGGCTGATATAATACAGGATTGGAATCTCCCTCTTTTTGATCTCCTTGGCAAAGCGTAGGTTGAAGCCGGGATAATCTATCAGTATCGCTAAATCAGGCTTGTCCCGGTCTATAAAATCAAGCAGTTTTTTTTTGAGCTCCCGGATGACTTTTAGATTTTTCAAAACCTCGTAAAATCCCATAAAAGAAAGTTTTTCTATACTGAATAAGAGGTTCATTCCTTCCTGGTTTAACTTGGTTCCTCCGACTCCGGAGTATTCTATGTCCGGATTTATTCTCTTAAGTTCCCTTACCATGCCAGCCCCATGTAGGTCTCCAGAAGGCTCGCCAGCTATTATCAAGACCTTTTTCTTCATCTTGTGCTCTGGAGATGAAGAGCTGCTTTTTCCCTGATGAGCAGAGCTAATTCTAAAGCCTGTTTTGCCTGTTCGCCCGTGACCAGAGGAGGAGTTTTTTCAGCTACTGCCCGAAGAAAAGAGGAAAGCTCAGAGGTTAGCATATCCTCTTTTTTAGTCTCCAGTTTTTCATAAACTATGGTTTTTCCGAGCTTCTCTATGGGGATTTCTCCAACCAAAGTTTTCTGGATGGGTAATTCTGCTCTGGGGACTTCGACTAATTTATAAATCTCCGCGGATTTCTCTAAAAAATCCAGGGAAAGATAGGCGTTTTTCTGAAATATCCTCAGCTTACGCATAGGCCGGGCTGAGATGCGGCTGGCAGTGATATTAGCCACGCATCCTTTTTCAAAAGTTATCCGCGCATTGGCGATATCCTCAGTCTCCGCGATAACTGACACCCCGGAAGCTTCCACGGATTTTATTTTATCTTTAACCAGATAAAGGACTAAATCCAGATCATGAATCATCAAATCCAGAATGACCGCCACATCAGTTCCTCTTTCTTTGAACGAAGACAGACGATGGGACTCGATGAATTTTGGCTCCAGCCTGATATTCTCTATGGCCCGTAGTGCCGGGTTGAACCTCTCGATGTGTCCCACCTGCAGGGTTAGTTTTTTCTTTTCGGCTATCCGGATAAGCTCTTCAGCCTGTTCAACTGTTTCGGTGATCGGTTTCTCGATTAAGAGGTGGATATTTCTATCCAAGATTTTTCCGGCGACCTCATAATGGGAGGAAGTGGGAACCACCAGGCTGGCTGCATCCATTTTTTCAAGAAGCTGATTCAAATCATCAAAACTTGTGGTCTTGTATTTTTCTGCCTTGCTTTTGGCTTTTTCTAAGTCCAGGTCAAATATCCCCACAAGCTCAGCCTGGGGAAGTTCAGAATATATCCGGGCGTGATGCTCGCCAAGATGACCTACTCCGATGACTCCGACCTTTATCTTTGGCATCTCTATTCCTCAAAAAGGAAAACTATAGATCATCCGTCATTGCGAGCTCCCGTAGGGAGCGAAGCAATCTGCTTATTGTATAGGGATTGCTTCGTCGTTCCGCCAGAAGCGGAACTCCTCGCAATGACGGACGATGTCTTCATCACAAGTTGCTAATATATAACAAATCTATGTGGATTAGTCAATTAACTTTCAGGTAGTGGCGGAGACCTTAGGTTTCCATCCCTTTAAAAAGTCGAAAGCTAAAAGTCCTCAGCTTCACAGGATTGGTGGAACAGGCATCCTGCCTGTTCCTTTAGTCAGGCAAGAATGCCTGATCCACCTTTCATTTCTCAAGAACTTATGACCAGACCAATGTTGAGGGCAGCGTGAGTCTACCATCTACGAAATTGTAGTTGCTCGATTTATCGAGCTTTGCCCAATAAATTGGGCAACTACAATAAAGAAATGGAAGGCTGAAGTCTTCGCCAGGATCCTGTGGACAAGAACTTGACGGCCTTCCGCTACAAAAAAACAAGACCCATCTTGAGGGCAAGATGGGTCTACGAATTTTGTAGGGGGACGGCACGCCGTGCCCCTACTTGTCAGAAATCAAAATCGACCAGCAAGGAGAACAGGTTTTCCTTCAACGGGTCAGTTTTCCCTGTACGTTTGTGAGTGAACTCCGCATGCAAAGCCACGTTCACCGCGGTCCAGTCACCAAGATAATATCGCACCAGGGCTGAATAAGCGTTGATTGTTCTGTCATCATCATAAGAGGGTGGCGTAACCCAGTTGTATAATACCGAAGCAATAAACCGGTTGTTGAACAAAGCAGCACAATCAAGCTGGGCTAACCCGCCGGTGTATTTGTAATCCTTCGTACGGTCGTGCAGATAATTCAAAGCCTTGTCATCTATTCCAGCCAAGAAGAAAGCTTGGAGGTTGAGCGTCTTCCAGTTCAGGCTTAAATCTCCCCCAAATCTGTAGAAAGGCTGATTCCGGTACCCGTCAGTTTCGCCTGTCGGAGAAATGAAAGAAGGTGGCCCTGACACAGGCATATACCCTAAGTAGCCAAACGCCCCTATCCTCTGACCAGCACTCTGACCTTCACCTTTACCAAGAACCTGAAGAAGATTGATATAATAATCTTTATAGGTGTTGTTATCTGGATTTGCTCCGGTGCCATTTATGGCACCCAACGCATATTTGAAACCAGTTCTCAGATGACCTGTCATCTCCAGGCCTATTTGATTATCCTCGAAAGTAAAGGTATTCACCGGAGTCGTGAAAGCATAGACCTCATAAGGCTCGAAAAAATAAAAGGAGCGTTTGGAGCTGAACGCTTGATACGCTGGTTCGAATCGACCTATTCTTACACTTAATTTGTCCCTGATGAGATTGCTGAAGACGATATTGACCGATTCCAGAGAGCCTAGTTGAGAGGGATTCCTTCCTTTCCACCCATAAAGACCAGGACCGGTGAAATCTGCTGCTGGTTCATCCACTCTGGGTTTGTAGATTAAGAGGAACGAAACGTTCTTATGCAGAACTCCGGCTGAAAGGAAATCAAACCCATAGATATTGGCACCGAAGGTGGTGCGGTCATCCGTGTGATAAATTGATGATCCAGTTGAAGTCCGGATGGATACAGGTGGTGCTATTTCAAACACGTTCTTCTCCAATCCCTGCTGGCCTGGTATCTGATAGCCATTGTCTCTATATATTTGACCGAAGTCGTTTAACTTGGTGAAGGAGGTATGGCACATATTACAGTTAAAACCATACTTCCTGGCAAAGGCTGGGATTGAATGACCCTTCTCAGGGAGGATAAAAAACAATCCGATTAAAATGGTTATGCTCAAGCAGAACTTTTTCATATCACCCTCCTTCATTTAGGTAGCTCATTTGATGGTATCGGTTTTACATCCGCCACTTCGGGGTTAGTGCTGACCATTGCCCGTTTCATAAAGGCAACCAGTGCCTTGACCTCTTCTTTAGAAAGCCCAAGCGGGACTATCAGGGGGTCAAGGTTCGGGTCATTTCCGCCGCCTCGGTTGTAAAATTCCACTACTGCCTCTAAGGTCTTTTCGGAGCCGTTATGCATGTATGGAGCACGGAGTGCCGCATCCCTTACAGTCGGGGTCTTGAATGCGCCCTTATCTTCAGGATTGTTGGTTATAACATACCTTCCATCGTCCGGTTTTTGAGGGTCAGTTGGTTTTACTCCGAGGTTGTGAAATCTTCCATCGCTCAAATAGCCTCCCCAGTGACAGGCAGTACAATGCCCTTTTCCATTAAAAATTTCCAGCCCCTCTTTCTCCTGCGCGGTAAGAGCATTTCTGTCTCCTCTTACAAAACGGTCAAAAGGAGAGTCTGTGGTCACGACTGTGCGCTCAAAAGCGGCAATTGCCTCTGCTACCTGGTCAACCGTGATGGGAGTTGTTCCGAACACTTTCTTGAACTCCTCAACATATCCGGGAACGTCGTTTAATGTTCTGACCATAGCAGTATGAGTATTTGCCATCTCCACCGGATTCTCGATTGGTCCTTTTGCCTGTTCTTCTAAAGTAGGTGCTCTGCCATCCCAGAACTGAAGCGGGGCATAAGCTGCATTGGAGACAGGAGGTGCTCTTCTTCCGCCCCTTTTTCCCTCATGCCCCACGCTGGTAGGTCCTTCATCTGACCAGCCCATAGCCGGATTATGACAGGAGGCACAACTTATGGTATTGTTTGCAGATAAGCGGGCATCGAAATAAAGCTGTTTACCAAGGAGAATCTTCATACTGGTTTGCGGATTATTGACCGGAACAGGAACAGGCATAAGGTTGCCTATTTTTTCAGGGCCGAGAAGATGAACGTTTACTGCGGTTACGGGTGTAGGGGAAGAGTTTTCAGCTGTAGCAAAAGATGGGAGAAACAGGATGAGAACAAACAAAATAAATATAAATTTGTTCATATAACCTCCTTTTGATATAAGTTTAAATGGTGTTCAACTTATCTATTTATAAACAAAGAGATCCCGATTGTCAAGAAGTTTTGTAAAAATTTTGTATGGAGGAGAATGAACAGGTGATTCTAAAATGGCTTCGATGAAGTTGAATTTTCAGTGTAGGGGCAATTCATGAATTGCCCCTACCAAAGCCCTCAATTGGTCTGGAGACCAACCGAAAGCAGATATAAAAAAAACCTAAGGGGCGGGGAAACCCCGCTCCTACATGGTTATTTTATAATTCCTCTTTCGCTTTTTTCAATAAATTCCAAGAGGTGTTTTATCTCAGGAAGAGGCTCGATTTCGGATTTGATTTTCTCTACTGCCTGGGTTGTATTATACTGTGATTGAAACAGGATCCTGCAAGCTTTCTTCAAAGCCAGAATGGTATCTGCGGAGAAATTTCTCCTTTTTAGACCGATGATATTTAGTCCTATATAGCGTAAAGGATACCCTCCAGCTAAGATATAAGGAGGAACGTCCTTGGGAACCCGGAACCCTCCCCCGATGATGGAGTGGGCTCCGATTCGGGTGAACTGGTGAACCGGAACCACTCCGCCGATGATGGCGTAATCCTCAACCTCCACGTGACCTGCTAAATTGACCGAGTTAGCTAAGATAACATTGTTTCCGATTATGCAGTCGTGAGCTATGTGAGCATACATCATTATGAAACAATTAGAGCCAACAGTGACCTTACCCCGATGTCTGGTCCCGCGATTTATGGTGGCATATTCCCGGATCACGGTATTTTCACCAATCTCCAGAATAGTTTTTTCTCCTCCAAATTTCAAATCCTGAGGCGGGGTCCCTAAAACAGCGCCGTGATGAATCTTGCAGTTTCTTCCTATAATCGCGCCTGAGTCGATCAGAACATTAGAGCCTATCTGCACATTATCCCCGATCCGGACGCCTTCATTGATTATGGTATAAGGACCAATGGAGATATTTTTGCCTAATTCGGCTTTAGGGTCGACTATAGCGGTTGGATGAATATTCATTAGAGATGAAAAAAGGAAGAAGGGTTAAGCTTAAAGGCTATTTATCCATTATGGTTGCTAAAAGGATTGCCTCTGCTGCCAGATCCTCGCCTAAGAAGGCTTTTCCCTGCATCTTACAGGCTCCTCCTTTTCTATATTGAATCATATCCAGCTCAAAACGCAACTGGTCCCCAGGTAGGACCGGCTTTCTGAACCTAACCTCATCCATTCCCATAAAGTAGACCACTTTTTCTTCCGGGTTATCAACTGTGTTCAATAAAAGGATTCCACCTGCCTGAGCCATCGCCTCGATTATCAACACCCCAGGCATAATAGGATGATCCGGAAAATGTCCCGCAAAAAAAGGCTCATTCAGGGTAACGTTCTTGATTGCCACCACTCTTTCCTTGGGGATTAAATCTATGACCCTGTCCACCAGGAGGAAGGGATAACGGTGAGGCATTATTTTCTGGATAGCCCTGGCATCTAAAAGATAATCCCCTTTCTTTATTTTCTCCTGATATTTGCTGGCTATAAGTTTCTTCTCATAAAGCTGGTGCAGTTTCTTGACTAAAGCCACATTAGCTGCATGGCCTGATCTGGCAGCCAAGATATGGGCTTTTAATGGAACGCCGATCAGGGAGAGATCACCTAAAAGGTCTAAAGCCTTATGCCTGGCAGGCTCGTTATAAAATCTCAGGGGAACGTCATTCAGGATGCCGGTTTTGCCCACGAAAACCTTATCTTTCAAACCAAACAGTGCCTTAAGCTTTTCCAGGTCCTCCTGACCCATATCATTATCACAGATCACTATGGAGCTTTCTAATCCCCCGCCTTTGATCAACCCTTTTTCTTTGAGCATCTCCAACTCGTGCAGAAAACAAAAGGTCCTGGCCGGGGCAAACTCCTTGACGAACTCATCTTTCAGGGAAATCAGGGAAGTATACTGGGTACCCAAAGCAGGGTTGCGATAATCAATCATAAAGGTAATTCGTAAATCATCCGCCGGGAAGGCGGCTATATCAACTCCTCTTTCCTTATCAGAGTGGATCAAGGGAGTATCAACCTGGATGAAATTTTTCGGAACATCCTGTTCCTGTATGCCAGCTGAGTTCAGTGCCTGGACAAAGGGGAGTGAACTGCCGTCTCCTACTGGAGGCTCATCGTTATCTAACTCGATTGTCAGATTGTCAATTTCCAGTCCCACTACTGCGGCCAGGACGTGCTCCACCGTGTAGACTTTTACATTTCCTTTGCCCAGTGTGGTTCCCCTGGTCATATCGACCACGTGTTCAATGTCAGCCGGAATTTCCGGAGAATCAGGCAGATCCTTGCGGACAAAGCTGATCCAGTGATTAACCGGAGCAGGCTTAAAGGTCACAGTGGTTTTGTTTCCGGTATGTAGTCCCACGCCGGTGTAAGTGGCTGGTTTCTTGATGGTTTTCTGATATTTTTCCATATATCTATCTTAGTTGAGATCTGCTTCAAAATTTTTGAGTAATATTAAGGTATTTGTAGGAGTTGTCAAGGAGAAAATGGGGTGAAAAACGAAAGATGGAAAAAGGGAAGTTAGTTTACTGGAATATGAATGCATAATCCGTGATGATGCCGAAGTGAAGTGTAGCGGTCGGTGTCAGGCTGAGCTTAGCGAAGCATCTGGTCGTGAAGGAAAACCAGATTCTTCAGTTGTCCCCGTAGGGGACTCCTTCAGAATGACAAAAGAAAGATGCAGACGATGCGTCTCTACGTTTTTTTGAATTTTGAATCAAAAGCTTTTAATATCAAGTCCAAAGCTTCTTCGATCTGGAAATTAGCTGTGTTTAAGATGAGGTCATAAGAAGAAGGGTCATCAATATTTTTCCCAAAAAAGGTATGAATAAATTCTTTTCGCTCTTTATCTCCACGCTCGATTTCCTTTTTGGCTTGGGCTGCATTGAAATGCTTGTAGACAATCAGGTTTTCGATTCTTTTTTCAATTGGAGCGACAATCCTGATATGAAAACCTTTTTCCAAGCCCAGGACGAAATTTGCGCCTCTACCGATAATTACAGTTTCGCCATGCTGGGCTATAGCTAAAATCGATTTCATTAAATGATAAAGGTAATCGCTTTTGCCTAAATATTTTCCTTTCAAAAGTCCCTCCACCCACAGCTCTATTTCAGATTTAACCTTTTCATCCAAGGATTCTATCAACCTGCGTCTTACTCCGGTATCCTTGACCATATAATCTATTATCTCCCGGTGAACAAGCTGATAGTTGAGTTTCTCAGCCAAAATCCTTGCCAGATAACTCCCTCGACTCCCCCTTTCTCTGGATACGGTTATCACAGGTCCCGGGAAAATCTCTTTAACCTGAGCTTTTTGCTCTTCCTCTCTCTTCTTTTTCTCTAATTCCCATCTTTTTATCTGGCGGTCGATTATATTTTCTAAGTTAGTCATTTTGTCTCCTGAAGAGTTGAGTTCTCCTGTTGAAGGTAATCCCGCCCGCTACCCAGGTTGAGGGTAGCCCTACGGGCAGGCTGTGGGTTTACCGTCTAAATCAGAATAACCCACGTAGCCCCGCCTTGCCCTCAAGGCGGGGTCTTATAAATCCATCTTTAGGGCAAGATGGGTTTGCCGAAATTAGAACGGTGACCTCATCCTAACCCTCTCCTGTAAGGAGAGGGGAACCTTGCTCAGCGAGGATGTTATCATCCTCGCTGACTCTTTTCTGATGGATGATAACATCCACCAGGAGCTTAGTCAGTCAGGACAATAACCTCACCCTTAATCCCTCTCCTTAAAAAGGAGAAGGAGAGACCTGACTAAAGTCAGTTAGAACAAAGTTTGACCTATATATTGGCGAATAACTCATTAGTCAAATAACGCTGGCCACTGTCCGGGATGAAAGTCAGGATTTTCCCCTTTTCCATTTTGGTGGCTACTTGTAGAGCGGCAAACACATTGGCACCGGATGATATCCCGGCCAAGATTCCCTCCTCTTTAGCCAATCTTCTTGCCATGTTGATTGCCTCATCATCTCCAACCGGAATGACCTCATCGCACAGATGGGTCTTGAGACATTCTGGAATAAACCCTTCTCCGATTCCCTGGATCTTGTGCAGTCCCGGGTCACATCCGGAAAGGACTGCAGAGCCAGCCGGCTCCACTACTACGCATTTGATCTCTGGTATCTCTTTCTTCAAAACCTCGGCTACCCCAGAAAAAGTCCCGCCGGTTCCAGCCGCAATTACCACAACATCTAATTTACCTTCAGTCTGTTCGAGGATCTCCCGGGCAGTAGTCTCTTTATGTGCCTGGATATTGTCGAAATTGGTGAACTGATCCGGCATAAAGGAGTTAGGAGTAGTTCTTACTATTTCCCGGGCTTTACTAATAGCTCCGGCAGCATCCTCTATAGCCGGGGTTAAGACCACCTCTCCTCCAAAAGCTTTGATGATCCTTCTTCTTTCCAGGCTCATCGCCTCGGACATAACCGCTATCATCCTGTACCCCTTAATGGCTGCTACAGCCGCCAGAGCTATGCCAGTATTTCCAGTAGTAGGCTCTACAATAACTCCGCCTTTTTTTAAGATCCCCTTTTTTTCTGCCTGTTCAATCATATAAAGGGCAATCCGGTCCTTAACGCTTCCGGTAGGGTTAAACATCTCTAATTTAGCCCAGATCTCTGGCTTGACTTCACTGGTAACCCGGTTTAATCTGACTATCGGAGTTTGCCCGATCAGTTCCAGAATGCTTTTTGCCATTCTCATATTTTACCTTTCCGTTTTCTTGGTTGTCAATCGGTATTCCCACCTTTGCCACAGGGCGGGAATATAAATCAAAGGCATTTGTATAAATCTCCTGCATCACCCTCAAACAAGTTTGAGGGTGCCACCCTCGCAAGCATGATACCTTTTACTTTTTCCGTCCGGCTATGCCATATCTTGAGACCAGCCAAATACCTATTATAACTAAAACCGTTCCGGAAATCAAGTATCCGCTGATACTCTCTCCCAGGACCAGCCAGCCTAAGATCAAAGCCACGATCGGGGTGATGAAAGCTATCAGGGACAGTTTGGTAACCTCTATTCTCTTCAGAAGCCAGTAATAAGACATAAAAGCGAAAGCTGAGCCAAAAAAGGATAGATAAAACAATGCGCCGATGGATTTATAAGTTAGCTTGAAATCGGTGATTTTCTCAAATAGAAATCCTGAACCTAACAGGAGCATGGTTCCCAATCCCATCTGAAAGACTGAGATGACTACCGGCTCGACTGAATGCAGGTCTCTTTTAACCCTGACCGAAGCGTAGGCTGAAAAACCAGCACTCAATATAATCCCAATCATTCCGTGAAGCAGGTTTTCTCCTTCAAGGCTTAGGCTATCCCGGAAGATTAAAAGAATGCCGGAGAATCCTACTACAAGCCCGAACAATCTGAACCAGGTGAGCTTTTCTTCTTTTAAAAACAGGGTGGCAAAGATAGACACAAAAAAGGGAAGGGTGGCAAATAGAACTGCGGTCAACCCCGAATTTATATACTGCTCACCCCAGTAAACCAGGGAATAGGAAAGATAATACATAAAAAAGCCAGGGATGAGGATTTTGAATGCCTGGCTTTTATAATCAGAAAATTTTATCCCTTTTTTCTTCGCCCAGAAAAAGAGGAAGAGCGTAGCAATGAGAAACCTGAAGCCAGCAGACAAAAATGGAGGAGAGTCCTCCAATCCTATCTTTATGCCCAACCAGGTTGAGCCCCAGATCAGGCATAAAACGGCAAACAAAAAAGAGGGGAGAAAATTACTGCTTCTGGCAGAAGAAGAATTCATCAGGCTTTGTCTATTTGAAAGGTATAACGGTGGAACCCTCGTTGGTTTAATTGCTCAAAGGCTCAAAAGATTTTCACTGCGTAAGCATTACCTGACTGAAGTCAGTTCGAACGTCAGTGGTATTCCCACCTTGCCCGCAAGGTGGGAATATGAACCCAGGTTGAGGGCAACCTGGGTGTACAGGTTGACTATAGATTCTTCGCCTCTTCGGGCTCAGAACGACACATCTGCATCACCCTCAAACAAGTTTGAGGGTGTCACCCGACTGTTGTCATTCTGAGGGAGTCCAAATGGACGACCGAAGAATCTACAGATTCTTCGCCCTGCGGGCTCAGAATGACATTTGTCTGCTCAATCAGCGAGGATGTTATCATCCTCTCTGACCTCCTTGGTGGATGATAACATCCGCCAAGAGCACAGAGCATAATCTCAAGCAGGTTTTTGCGGCGTCTCCTCCTTTTTGGTATTGATGCAAAAGAGCTTATACAACCCGCAAAAGCCGGTTATGCCGGTGATAAAAAGGATTATACCGAGGATATCAAAGATTATCCCCAGAACGCGGTTTTTTAAGACCAGCCAGCCTAATATGAAAAGAAGGATGCCGACTATTATGCGGATCAGCCGGTCAGCACCGCTTTCATTGGTTTTCATCTGCTCCTCCTTGATTTAAGAGTTTATTTTTTCTCTTCGGTTTTACCAACTGCCACCAGAGTGAATTTATCTGGTTCCAAGTATTTTTTCGCCGCAGAGGCTATCTCTGAGGTTTTCACCCGATTTACCAGGTCCGGATAGCTCTCAGCATACAGATACCCTAAACCTGCCATCTCGTAGAAAGCCATGGTCCTTGCCTGGTCAGTATTGGTCTGCTGGGAAAGATAGAATCCGGAGATCAGGTTGGCTTTTGCAGTTTGCACCTCACTTTCAGACAATGGAGACTTCAGCAAGGTCTGGACTTCACTCAAAATTCCGGTTCTGGCTTTGGTGAAATTCTCCGGGGATACACCCATCTCAAAAGTGAAAGGGGCTGAGCCCAGGTGGGGCTGCATATAAGTCCACATCCGGTAAGCCATGCCCTCCTCATAAACGTATTTGAAAAACAGCCGGGAGCTTAAAATCCTTTCCACTAATTTCAAAGATAAATAGTCAGGGCTGGTTATTTTAACCCCCATTCTTCCCAGGTTGAAAGTGGTCTGAAGCTTTTCCTGGGTAATTATCCGCGATTTTCCCTTTTCCTGGGCTGGCTCATCTATCAACGAAAACTTCTGAGCAGGAGCGGCCGGGACTTTTTCGAATTCGGATTTAAGAAGATTTTTTATCTCTTCTGAATTGAAATCTCCGACTACAGATAAAATAATATTAGAAGGGACGAAAACCCGTTTATGAAAACTCCTGAGTTCTTCAGGGGAGAGCTTGCTCACGGTTTCCTCATACCCTAACACTGGCCTTTTGTAAGGTGATTTGATGTAGATATCTCTGGCAAACTCCTGGTTGGTCAGATCATAACTTGAGTCTTTGACTTTCTGGATTTGAGCGATGATGTCGGTTCTGGTGTTCTCCATTTCTTTTTCCGGAAAAACAGGATAAAACAGGGCTTGAGAGAAAAGGTCCAGTCCAGGTTTAAATGTCTCCGGAGTAGCCAAAAGGGAAACCCGGGCATAGTCAGGAGTGCTCTGGGCATAAAGCTCGATTCCCAGACTGTCGATCTTTTGGGCAATCTGGTCTAAGGAATATTCTTTTGTTCCCTTGAGAAGCATCTCGGTTACAAAATTGCAGATGCCGGCATTTTTCGCATCTTCCAACCATAATCCTCCTTTGATATAACCTTCCAGGGCAATGGTTTTTGAGGAATGGTCTTCTTTTAGAAGCAGTGTCAAGCCGTTTGGAAGGACGATCTTCTCAGGTTTGGCTTTTATCTCCTCTTTTGCCTGAGCAGGTAAAAGAGAATCATATTTTTCCGCTATGTCAATAAAAGAGTTTTCTGGAGCATCCTCTGGTTCGACTACAGCTAAAGTTGCATTCGAGGGTTTCAGATACTTCAAAGCTACCCTTTTTATATCAGAAGGTGTGGTGCTTCGGATCCGGTCTAAATATGAAGACTCAAGCAACAGGTCGCTATTTGCCGCATAATAAGATAAACGCTGTGCCTGGCTTAGATAGGTCTGGTTATCGAAATAATATGAATTCTCGATCTTGGACTTAGCTTTATCTATTTCCTCTGGCAAAACCTCTTTCTGCCACAATTTGCTCAACTCCTTAAAGACAATATTCACAACCTTTGTTTCATTTTTCGGGTCTAACTGAGTATAGATTTCAAAAAGACCGGGATCTTTCCTCTGGTCAACTGAAGAGCCTACAGAATATGCCAGATTATCTTCTTTTTTCAATGCCTGGTAAAGCCGGGAGCTTTCGCCCTGGCCTAAGATCACGTTCAGCACGTCTAAAACCGGGATATCCGGATGCGTTGCCTCCGGGATGTGGAAACCGATGTTAAGATAGCTGGAGCTGGATTTCATCCTTTTAAAAGCCTGCCAGAATTTTGTTTGTTCTGGTTCAGGTCTTTCTAATTCGAACGATTCTTTTCCCCTGGGATATTTTCCAAAAAGGGAGTTGATTTTCGTCATCATCTCATCCGTGTTGAAATCTCCCACTATTGCCATCACCATCTGGTTGGGCACATACCTTTCCTGATAAAAGGTTTTGAACCGGTCCAAATCGGCATTTTTGATAACTTCTCTTGAGCCCAAAACCGTCTGTCCATACGGGTGAGTCCGATAAGCATTCTTCTCCAGAAGTAGCCAGACTGCATAACCCGGCTGGTCTTCATCCATATTGAACTCTTCTAAGACCACCTGTCTTTCAGATTCAATCCTCTCCTGGGTAACCTTGAGATTCATCACTGCATCTGCATATCTCCACAAAGCCTCATCCAGGTTCTCCTTTGGAGCGACCATATAATAACAGGTCACATCCTCACTGGTGAATCCGAAAAACTGTCCCAGGCTCTGGAAAACCTTCCTGGTCTCCAGCTCCTTCTGCTTATCAGTCCCTCCTCTAAAAATGAGATGCTCATAATAATGGCTCAACCCGCTCAATTCCGGTGTCTCAGTCCTGCTTCCCCCTTTTACATAGATATTAAGAGCAATCAAATTTTTGGAATGCTCCTCCTTGGTGATTACCTGCATCCCGTTATCCAAGAAATGAACCCTTGCTGGTGAGCCGGGTAGGGCAAAACAGGGGAGAGGTAAAAAGAGGAGGAGGAGAAACAGGATTAACGGTTTATAATTTTTGAGAGTTGGCACGAAAACCTCCTTTGGAATCTTTATTCATTACCGACGTTATCAGCAGGTTCTATTTCCTCGAGTCATTCTGAGGGAGTCCGCCGGAGGCGAGACGACCGAAGAATCTGTAGGGATTCTTCGCCCTGCGTGCCCAGAATGACAACAGTAACAAGCTGCGACTCGCCACCTTTGCCTAAAAATTACTTAAAACCTGAAAGTCATTCCAGCCATGGGGTTGATGAAATTGCAATTCCGCACTTTATGAGTTAACAACTCAAGATTAGTATGCGGCACGAAATTTCCTTCAAGCTCGCCGGTAAAAGCCAGGCGACCGATATTGTATTCCACGCCAAAACCTACTACATAACCAAGATAATTCTTGGAAATATCTCCAAGGTATGTAGTTGGATTATACTTGATCGACAGATGATATAGCCCAACCCCGAATTTGAAATACGGGACTAACGGCTTATCATTTTTGTCAATCAATATTTTGAAGTATGGAGTCAGTGCGACCCAACGCCAATCGCTGGTGATTGTCTTAGGGCCACCTGGATCAACGGCGTAATAAATTCCTTCGCCATCAAAACGTGGCAAGCTAAATTTTAATCCGACCAAAAAGGCAAAATATTGATTAGCACCCGCTGAAGCGAATTCGTAATCACCACTCAGATTAAAATTGTTTTTGCCACGAGTAGCTTTATCCATCTCTCCAATAGCCCATGTGTGTCCCAGGCCAAGCGAGAGGTTGATCCCCTTTTTCGCCTCAGCCTGAGAAAACAAAAGCATTAGACAGGCGAGCAGTAAAACTATCTTTTTCATTTCTCCTCCTTGGTGATTACCTGCATCCCATTGTCCAAGAAATGAACCTTTACTGGTGAGCCAGGTAAGGCAAAACAGGGGAGAGGCAAAAAGAGAAGGAGGAAAAATATGATGGCAAGTTTGAAGTTTTTAAAAGTTGACACAAATACCTCCTGCGAAAGGATGAAAAATCTGCAGATAGCTTGATGAGGAGACCTCACCCTGACCCTCTCCTTAAAAAGGAGAGGGAAAAACAAACCTGACTAAAGTCAGTTTGAACAGAACCTACTCACTTTCAGTGGATTGCTTCGTCGGTCAAATGACATTCTCGGTATGCACCACTTAGGTCCATACCTCGCAATGACTAAAACATATCCATCATCCCTATATGAAAGGCACTTCCGTATTTCTCTTCAAATTCAGACCGGGCTAATTTTTTGACCATCACCACTCCATGATCGGCTTCTTCGATACAGTATCCTCTGTCTTTATATACCTGATGGAGTTCCTCATCTGTGATCATCCGGTCGATTACACCGTTGGGGGAAAAAGATTCAACCTGGTCAAGTAGCTGGTGATAGGTTTGCTCATCCGAGCTTATTAGCTCCATTATTCTGGAAACCTCTCTTGGTCCTGAGACCAGGGCATATCCCTTTTGCATAAGAACTGACTTTTTATCGTCGAATTTCTTTCGCTCAGACAAGACTTCAAGAAAATTCTTCTGCCTGACTGCAAGTCCAGTTTTATCTTTGACGAATTCCTGATAGAGATTGAAGATTTTATTCTGGTCTAACTCTGTCTCAGATTTTTTTTCAGGTTTCGCTTCACCTAAAACTTTGTATGCTTCCGCATAGCTATTTACTTTCTCCACCTCAACGTATCCCATTCTCACATAAATGGCATAGGCGATTATGGTTCGGCTGGTGCACAGAAAAGAGAAGGGGTATTTCTTCTGCTGGAAGTACTGGTGAGCTTTATCCATTAAGGTTTTGCATATCCCTCTTTTGGCAAAACGGGGATTGGTTGCAACGCACCAGATCCCGCCGACGGTCTCTACATTTCCAGAAACTGTCTTTGTGGGAATGTCCATAACTCCAACATAACCAGCAAGTGTTCCATTTTCTACGGCACAGAATCCCACTGGACTATTTTTTAGCCTGATATCCAGATTGATCAATCTCTCTAATTGAGCAGGGGAGAGGGGCCACCAGAAAGCCTGGTCCATCAAAAGCATGAACCGGTCCTTGGGTTCTAATTCCCGATAGGTAATAACTTTCATCATTTCATCTCTTTTTTAATGTTTGGTCGGAGTGTAAAGTCTCAAGATCCTGGTGACTTCAGCTTTACCTGAATGCATAGAAAAAATAACAGGGCTTAACAGATAAACCTAAAGGTTTATACTCCAAAAACTGTTTTGGGCATCAGTTCAGAACTTACTCAGTTTTCTCCTCTTTTTCCTTTTTACCTTTTTTCCCTTCCCTGAATTTCTCGATGATTCCGGGAATAGCCTCCAGAATATATTCCCATTTACCGGGTTTTACCCCTAATACCGATACTTCGTCACCCTTGATCACGATAAAGGCAGCAGGGAAAATGGCTACGCCGCCCCCGCCTCCGCTTCCAGTTCCCTCTCCTTTATCCTTTGCTCCTCCAGTCCCACCGCCTGCTCCAAACCCTAAGGTTATCTTGCAGACCGGAACGATGGTTTTATCCCCGATGGTGATCGGCTCTCCCACGATGGTCTCGGTTTTGGCAATCGCTTTCAGCTCATCCAGGATCGATTTTATAAGCTCCTGTGCTGGATTCTCCATATTTTTCACCTCCCTTTAATGAAAAGTTTTCTCATAGTTTTTACCAGGGATATTTTTGGCAAAAGCAAAAAAGTTTTTACCCCAACCCAGAGCATATAGAAAAACCTGGTCTTTAAAGATATCTCCAGATCCGTTCTTGGAGTCTCAGCTTGAAAATCAGGATAAAAGTAAACTGACCCGGCTGGTAGATAAGAGTCGAGCGAATAACTCAGGCTTGAAAGCCCTCCATATAGTATCCCGGTCAAGGCTGGATCAGGAGTGGCTACTCTCAAGCTCAACGAGAATCTCTCAAGTTTAGTTTTTCTGAGCATATCGACAAAAGATCGCAGGGTTATTTTCAAAGTCTTAATGACAGTATCTTTTTTCTGCCAGAGGATAATATAATTTACTTTTCCTGTTTTTCCAGCTTTTTTTACCTTGACCGGGTTCTTTCTAACGGAGCTTGTCAAGACCTTCTGGTTAAATAGGTAAAAGCCAATCTTCTGAGCAGACCAGTCCAGATAGAAACCACAACCTAACCAGTTAAGGGAAAACTTTCTTGTTTTGTCATTCAGCGTCAGATGGACAAAGATGTGCGAGAAAAACAATATCCACAAGAGTATGAAAACCGGTGCTAAAATTAGAATAAACCAGGGGCTCATTTTAAAAAGTCCTCATTCAGAAGAAAAAAAGCAAATCTGGTATTCCCGCCTTGCCCGCAAGGCGGGAATGGAAACCCATCTTGAGGGCAAGATGGGTCTACTCATTGAAAAATACTCCGGTATCACCCTCAAACGAGTTTGAGGGTGCCAGCCCTGTCGAGTGTCGTGTGACCTGACGGATTGCTTCGTCGGTCAAATGACCTCCTCGCAATGACAGTCAGAACCCAGTTCTCCTTCATTTTTGAGCTGCCCGGATAGTGAGCACCGGACAGGGAGCATGCCTTACCACTCTCTCAGCCACCGAGCCGAAAATGAGATGCCTGAAGCCAGTCTCGCCGTGGGTTGATATGACTATGAGATCGATTTTCTCTTTCTCGGCAATCCGCACGATCTCATCTGCGGCTTTTCCGTATGCCAGAAATGACTGGACTTTGAGTTCTTTTGATAGTCTCTGATCAGTTATCTCTTCAAGCTTTTTCTCTGCCGAGCCTTTCAGCTCTTTCTCATATAAAACAACGTCAAAACTGGTGGTCGGAGCTCCTGCGCTCATCGGAGTAGTCGCAGCAGTTATTACCGGAATCGGAGCAAGCACATGAACAAGATAAAGCTCAGATGAGAAGTGTAATGCCAGTTCCCCTGCCATTTTCAGAGACTCATAAGAAGGCTGGCTGAAATCAGTAGGACAGAGAATTTTTTTAAAAGGCAGCATTTGTTTTCCCTCCTTCGAGTAAATTTTCTAAACAGTTCTGAAATCCTATCAAAAAGTAAAATTTATTCTGCAGTTTATCTGGACAATTAAAGCATAATGACAAGGTTCAGTCAAGAAAAATCGTTAAGTTTGATGAAATGATCAAGGAAAGTTAAGGGAGTAGTCAGTCGCCCTCAGGCTGTGGTAACTCTACCTCTCTGTCCTCGACTGCACCCTCCAGGATCGTGCGTCAAATGTAATCTGCTTATGGAGAGAAGGGCAAATTTTCATAAAAAAACCTTGACATCTTCGAAGTAGATTGATTACTCTTGCTAAGGCGGGAGTTGTACTCCCTCCCGATATAGGGAAGAGATATACAATCCCCCTCCCAGCACAGAACGAGAATTATCATTCTGAGCCCGTCTCTGGCGTGGAGGAGAATCAACTTCAAAATCAGATTCGAGAGATTCTTCGGTCGTCCCCGTAGGGAACTCCCTCAGAATGACAAAAGATACATAGTTCACCGCGTCTAATCAGGGAGATAAAAAAATGAAATGGATCACCCGCGAAAAAATAAAAGTCGACCGGGTGGCATGCCCCTGGCTGATAAAAAAATTCATCGACCCGCATGCGGAGTTTATTTTTGTACCGGCTGATAAGGTTATGAAGATAGCCGAGCGTGAAAAAGCAATACCATTTGACGCTCCGGGAGTGGAATTAGGCCATAACGAGGGGAAATGCAGTTTTGAAGCTATTGTGTCAAAATATAAGATCGAAGACCCAGCCATCCAACTCATGGCTAAAATTGTTCACAGCACAGATGTCTCTAAAGATCTCAATCTCCAGCCCGAGGCAGTAGGATTGAAAGCCATATCTGAAGGTTTCGGGCATTTAGGTTTGAAAGATGATCATGAGGTTTTAGCCAAAGAGTTCATCGTTTACGATGCACTATATGCTTACTGCAAACAAAAGGTGATGGAAAATTAGAAATTTTTAGTAGGGGCACGGCGTGCCGTGCCCCTACAGCTCTGGCTGGAACTAAGACCCGGAATGACCGCAGTGGATGTCGGATGTGGTCTGGGTAATTTAGGTTACACCTACTGGACCTATTTCGGTAAAGGCGGACGTTATTTAGGTGTAGATGTCTCTGAGGAATTGGTCAGGGAAGCGGCAGATGCGGCTAAGGAATGGGCAGTTGGTGGGGAGGCAAAATTTATGGTAGGCGATGCCTATAAATTACCGTTTTCAGACAACTTCGCGGACTGGGTTATGTGCCAGACTCTTCTAATGCACCTGGAAAAACCTGAGCTTGCTCTGGCTGAAATGATACGGGTAGCTGAACCCGGAGGACTGATCATGTGCAACGAGCCGGATAACCTGTCGGTAATGCTGATAAAACCCTATTGGTCAATGCCGGAACTTGACATCGAGGAGGAGCTATTAATCAAGAAAGTCCATTTGATCTGCCACAAGGGCCACATTAAGCTGGGCCGGGGTGACAATAGCATAGGTTCTAAGGTTCCTGCAATGATGAAAAAGCTGGGACTTATCGGGATTGACACTCGGATGAACGATAAAGTCCATTTCCTGATCCCGCCCTATGAAGATCCGAAGCAACAGCAGCTTTTAAAAATGATTAAGAAAACTCAGTTAGATGAGCACGAATTCTGGATGGAAAGGACAGGAGAAGAATTCTTAGCAGGAGGCGGTAACCCGGAAGAGTATGAGCGTTTCCGGGAAATATCCGAAAGACTCAAACCCATTCTTCAACAGCAAATTGAGGAAAGTAAATATACTGCTTGCGGACCAAGTTTCTTTTATGTAATCAAAGGAAGAAAACCAGAGTAATTTCAGGTTTTTGTATTCGACAGCTCAGGGGAAAAGTAGGTAGCGGAAGGCTTCAGCCTTCCATCTTTTCTCTATTCAAAAAAGATGGAAACCTGAAGGTTTCCGCTACAAAAAAGCAAAACAAAAAACCCCCGTCCGTAGGACGAGGGTCTTTTTTTAATCATATGACTTCTTAGAATTCTTTTTCCGTACTCTCGCCTAAGAATTTCAAAACCTTGATCCATTCCGGGTCATCCTTCATTGTTTCCCGGTCTGCCAGGGTGGTTAGCTCTTTGAATTTCCCGTAATTTTTCTTAGCTTCAGACTTGTTTTCCAGTGCCGTGTAGGTCATGGCTAAATTCACATAAATCTGCCTGGAATTAGGGCTTAGCTTTCTTGCCTTGGTGTAACTTTCTGCTGCTCCTTTAAAATCCTGAGCATTATACTGGGCATTCCCTAATTCCATGAAGCCGTTAAGATATTTCGGATTCTGTTCAGTAACTTTCTTCAAGTCTGCAGTGGCTTTATCATATTCTCCTGTATGGACATAATCCTGGCCACGGGAGTAGAGGTAATTTAAATCTCCCGGAGTCAGATTCAGAACCTGAGAGTAACAGAGAACCGCTTTATTATAGTTTCCTTTATTTTCAAAAAGCTTGGCTCCCTGGGAGAGATCTGCTATAGCTTTACTTTTTTCACCGATCTTCGCATAAGAGCTTCCCCGGCCCAGGTAGGCTTCAGGGTTACCCGGATCCAAAAGCAGTCCCTTAGTGTAGTTCTCCACTGCTCCAGCATAGTTACCAATGTCATATTCTTTCTGAGCTGAACTCATGAAATCTGTCTGTCCCCTGGTAGAGCTTGAGGAGCCGGAGGTGCTCTCTATGGAGTTAAGATTTACCTTTATCCTGGAGGTCGATCTTTCGCTGACTGCCACGCTACCGGTCCAGTCCTGATAACTGTCTTTGGATAACCTGATAGAATGAGTGCCGGGTGCGATATCTGCATACAAATTATTCCCTACACCTAAATATCTGCCATCTAAATAAACAATCACACCCGGTACGTTGGTTTCTATCTTAACTGAGCCGAGTGTAGATCTGGGCTGGCTCGGAGCAACCGGCCTGGTCCTGGGTTCGGATCTTTCAGGCTCAGCCTTGGCTGGAGAAGATAAGGCGGTTTGAGGTGAAAGCTCCACTACAGTAGTGGTGATCTGCTTCTTCACTATCGCCGCATTCTCGCTCACCGGGGTATAACCTTTGAGTTGTGCCTGCATCTGGTAGGTGCCTGCTGGCAAAAGATCAATTATGAAAAATCCCAGGTCATTTGACTGGACCTTCTTACCTAATTCTTTAAGTTCTATCATGGCATTGGGGAGAAATACGCCTGTTCCTTTTTCCACTACCACTCCTACCATTTTGCCTGAATCCTTGGGCCCGGTAAAGCTGGACTGAAAAATGAAGAATAATACGATTATCCCTAAAGCCAGGATCCCCCAGTATAAGGGCTTTTTGCTGGGCTCGAGGTGCTTTAGCTCGAACTCCCGATCTCCGATTTTCATCTCATCCCCGGCATGCAGCCTGAACCCGCCGGCGATCTTTATGACGTTGTCCTTAAAATGAGCCACCCCTTTGCACGAGATCTTCTGCTCCTCCAAGGGTCTAGTCCTGGACAGGGTATCCGGCCTGGTTGGTTCAGCTTCAAGCTTGTTTAGTTCACTTGGAATTCTGTATCCGGTTTCAGGATCTGATCCAGTGGATGCAGATTCAGCCTTTGATCTTTTTCTGGAATTTCTGGTTCTTTTAGGTTTTTTCTCCGTCAATTTTTGTCCTGTCATATTTTCAGGGCATTGAGAATCGAGATGGGTTTTTTCAATCATGGCATCAATTGGCGATTGTATCTCGATGTCTGAGATTTTTACCTTGTCGGTTTTATCCTCTACCTTCTCTTCTCCGGAAGATGCAGGTTCAGATGCAGCCTGAGGGGGTGCAGGAGTCTCTTCTATTTCTTCCTTGATGGCAACTTTGGTCTCCTCATTTCCTGAGGATGCCGATTCGGAGTTGTCCCTAATCTCCTGAGAATTTTCCAAAGAATTATTCTCTTCTTGGCTCACAGCTCACCTCTTTAAAAAACTTTTGCTTTGGGGACTATCCTTAATAATACAAGAAAAATCTTCTATTTTATTATCGACTTTAAAAGGATTATCTTTAACAGTAAAAAGAATTTGTGGCTGGTCAGGAGACCAGCCACCAGCAGGCAAATGCTCTCTGTTGGTGTCCTCACCAACAGAGGAGATGACCGTTGGTCAGAGGACTAACCGGAAATTACAAAAACAGTTTTAGGAATCTTTTTTCTCTGAATCTTGACTTTGAAAAGTAGGGTTACCATAGCAATAAAAACAATTATGGTAGCAGGGAAACCACATACCAATATCTACGGATTTTGTGCAGTGACAACTTTCCCTCTGGGTTTTATCTTTAATTCTGGAGCAGGGCTTTTTTCGAGGATGAAGCTCCGTGAAGAGATTACCGTCTATACACCCTTTTTTAGTGATCTCTGGCAGAACACAGGTGGAAAGTTCCATGCCCAGCTTTTCAGCTGGTGGGATCATTTTCTTCAGGACGAAATCCCTGAGTTCGTTTAACGGATGTTCCGCTATCTGGAAATCGTACTTTTCCAGGCGTTTTTTTACCTTTGGATAAAGGGTGACATAAGAGGTGATCACTCTTTTGATACCTGAGGAATGAACTGAGCTCAAAATATCTTGAAAAAGTTTTGAGTCTATATTGGTGAGGTGAATTTTCTTAGCATAAAAGACTTCGATCAGCGGATCGTATCTTATGGCAATTCTTAAAGGCGAGCCAAGAAACTCTATTAAATCAGGCAGTGCTTTTAACACCCTGTCTGGTTCTGGTGCTTCAGGCTCCAGAGGAGTACCGCCTAAGCCGGTTACGGTCAATAAAAGATAGATTTGGTCAATCGACTTAAGATTTTTCCTCAGACTTTTGTTCTCTAAAATATTACGGGGATTTTTGGTCCAGATGACCAGGGTATGGATGTTTTCTTTCCCGATCTCCTCCAGTCTTTTCATCAAATAATCCGGATAGAAAGTTAGAAGATCGACCCTCCGGCTGGCAGAGATGACTTTCTTAAGTTTCTGGTTCATATTCGATACAAGTAACTATCTTCTCAGTCATGGCGAGGAGTTTCCGCAGGAATGACAGAGCAATCGACTCCCTTCATGACTCAAATCCAAAAGTATACGATTATTTTAGCAACGGATTATAATCAAAATTGATTGTAGGGGCGTATTGCAATACGCCCCTACAATTTGCATTCCCAAGCTGTTCTCAACCCGGGTAGACAATTTCATTGAACTATTATTTCCGCAAGCATTTCTGGATGGAACTTGCAGTGGAAACTAAATTCCCCTTTATCCTGAAAAGTAAAAGAAAAGCTTTGTCCTGGAGCTAAGGTTCCGGAATCGAAAACCCCCTGGTCGCTGGTGGCTGAATGATTGTGGTATCCAAGGTTTGTAAAGGTTATTCTTGTGCCTGCTCTAACTGTAAAGGTAGGAGGATCAAAAAAATTGTCATATATATTCACCTTACTTGGAACCGGAGGCGGCACTTCGTAGATCGGGATTGGTTTGGTGCAGCTTGTCACTGAAACCAAAAAGATCAGGGCGAGGGCCAAAAAAAACCGTGTCCCAAATACTAAAAAACTACACTCCTCAGACTCTGTCCCCATTTGCTCAATCCAGTTTTTGATAACTGATAACCTCTAAAGGGGTGCCTTGCATACAAAAACTAACTGTATTTGTCAATATTTTCCCCACGACCTTTACCTTAACACCTTCCTTTTTAATTTCTGAAGACCTTTCACCGTAAAGCTCATAAGATTTTCCTGCATTTGAAATCAAAATCCAGCAATCCGACTCCACTCCTGCTTGCACTTTTCCGGTTACCATAATTAGTCCGCCTTTATCGCCAAATCCAAGAGGGTTGACGCAACTGAGGACCAAGGAAGAAAAATTAACCAGTAAAACCAGAAATATGATTCTGACTATCAGCAAGAGGAGTTTTTTCTTATACATCTTAGCCCTCCCGGTCATGCCTCTAGAAAACTCGACTTTCTCTGCTAATCACTAATCACTGTCTTTCTTGCGCCCAGAGGGAGTCGAACCCCCAACCGTCTGATCCGTAGTCAGGCGCTCTATCCATTTGAGCTATGGGCGCAAAAAATTAAGACAATATGAGAATATGTTCAGCCCTAATATAAATTTTATAAAACCCAAGTCAAATGTTTAATTTGAAAAAAAGGCGAAATTATAGGGGAGATCTAAAACAAGAATCACGCAGGTGTTGGTGCTGACCCTCACAATCTCTGACAGAGGATTGCTTCGTCGGTCAAATGACCTCCTCGCAATGACACTATTCGTTGCTCGGGCAGGAGTTGGACTCCTGCCCGTAAAAAAGAGGGGACAGGGGTACAACCCCTGTCCCAGCATCCGTAATTCGGGGCGGAGAAACCCCGCCCCTACATTTTTATTTCTTACTAACTATCTCTTTGATGAGGTTCAGCGCGATAATTCCCCTCTGGATCTCATTTGTGCCTTCGTAGATCTGGGTTATCTTGGCATCCCGCATCATCTTTTCGACTGGATAGTTTCTCAGGTAACCATATCCTCCAAAAATCTGCACAGCCATACTGGTCACTTTGACTGCTACGTCTGAAGCGAATATCTTAGCCATAGAGGATTCCTTGGAGACTTTTTCTGCTCCGGAGTCGATGAGAAGTGCAACTGAATAGACCAGTGCTCTGGCTGCCTCGATCTGGGTTGCCATATCCGCTAACTTAAACTGAATGTCCTGAAAAGAGGAGATCTGCTGTCCAAACTGTTCCCTTTTTCTGGAATAAACCAGAGCTTCGTCCAAAGCCCCCTGGGCAATACCTAAGGATTGAGCTGCAACACCGGGTCTGGTTTTGTCAAAAGTTCTCATCGCCACGATAAACCCGCCCCCTTCTTTTCCCAAAAGGTTTTCCTCTGGCACAAAACAGTCCGAAAAATTAAGCTCCCGGGTGGCAGATGCCCTAATTCCCATTTTCTTTTCTTTTTTGCCAAAGGAAAAACCCTCGTACCCTTTCTCCACTATGAATGCAGATGCGCCTCTTGCTCCTTTGCTTTTATCTGTGACTGCGACTATGGTGTAAACTTCCGCTTCTCCTCCGTTGGTGATCCACTGTTTGGTCCCGTTCAAAAGATACCCACCCTCTACTTTCTTTGCCTGGGTCTGAATGGATGAGGCATCGCTACCCGCATTCGGCTCGGTCAACCCGAAAGCGGCTAATTTTTCACCTTTAGCTATAAGTGGAAGGTACTTTTTCTTCTGCTTTTCATTTCCGAAAAGCAGGATCGGATAAGTTCCCAAAGCAGTTCCGGCAAAGGAAAGCGCGATTCCACCGCAGACCCTGGAAAGCTCCTCAGCCACCACAGCAAGCTCAGTAACCCCACCGCCTTTTCCTCCATATTCCTCAGAAATGTAAACCTCAAACAGCCCGGCTGAAGCTAACTCCTTTACTATCTCCCAGGGGAACTCCTCAGTCTCATCAAAATATTCTCTCTTCGGGAGAATTTTTTCCAAAGCTATCTTCCTGCTCAGCTCTCTTAACTTTTTCTGCTCTTCAGTCAACAGAAAATCCATTTCTAATTTGTCTCCTTTTCGAGTTCCTCTAAAGCCATCTTGGCGGCACTTTGCTCAGCCTCTTTTTTACTTAACCCTTTCCCTGTTCCTAAAAGTTTTCCCTTGGAATAAACCCCGATGGTGAACATCTTCTGATGGTCAGGTCCCTCCTCCTCCAAAACCTCATATTTGGGAATCCCCTCACCTTCAGCCTGCAGCAGTTCCAGAAGCTCACCCTTGTAGTTATGCATAGATTTATCTTCAGCCGTCTCCTTTAAATTTTTCAGGAGATGTGCCTGGATAAACTGTTCTGCTGCTGCCAGACCACCATCCAAAAAAATAGCACCTAACAGGGCTTCATACGAATCAGACAGGATAGAAGGCCTGGACCTTCCTCCGGATTTTTCCTCCTCTGCGCTTAAATGAAGATATTTCCCTAAGGAGATCAGTTTTGCCCGGCGGGAAAGATTTACCTCGCTCACCAAAGTGGCTTTGAGCTTGGTTAATTCCCCCTCATCTTTGTCCGGGAAATTCTCAAAAAGATACAGGCTGACCGAAAGTCCCAAGACCGCATCACCTAAAAACTCCAGTCTTTCATAAGAGGAAGTTCTCTCTTTGCCAGCCTCTTTTAAGAAAGAGCGGTGAATCAGTGCCTCTTCTAAGAGAGCTTTGTTTCTGAACTTATACCCCAGCCTTTGCTCTAACCCTTCTTTTAAACCAGCTTTTGATCTAAAAAATAAGTTCCTGATAAACCTGCCCGGTTCAAATCTCATAGGAAAATTAGAGAAGGGTTTATTCTTCGAATTTTTTTATGGCCAGGGTTATGTTATGCCCTCCAAATCCGAAGGAGTTGCTTAAAGCCACCCTGATCTGGTGCTTTCGAAATTGGTTCGGAACATAGTCCAAGTCACATTCCGGGTCAGGCACCTCCTGGTTTATAGTAGGATGCAAAATCCCCTGCTCCATAGATTTTATGGTCGCAATCAGCTCAACTGCGCCGGCTGCTCCCAAAAGGTGTCCGACCAGCGACTTGGTGGAATTAGCCGGAATCTTGTAAGCCCTTTCTCCAAACACATTTTTTATTGCCTTGGTCTCGGCGATGTCACCTAAATCTGTGGAGGTGCCGTGCGTGTTGATATAATCCACTTCCTCCGGGTTTAGCCCGGCATCCTGAAGAGCTAATTTCATCGAGCGAATAGCTCCATCCCCGTCTGGGGCCGGGGCAGTGATATGATAGGCATCTGCAGTCATTCCGACCCCCACCATCTCCGCATAGATTTTAACCCCTCTTTTTTGCGCATGCTCTAAACTCTCCAGAATCAGCATTCCTGATCCTTCGCCCATAACAAAGCCATCTCTTAATTTGTCAAAGGGTCTGGAAGCTTTTTCCGGCTCCTCATTTCTGGTGGATAAGGCCCTGGCAGAGCAAAACCCGGCCAAGGCAAGCGGGGTGATGGAAGCTTCGCTTGCTCCGGTAACCATTAACTCCGCATCCCCCCTCTGAATGATCTTGAAGGAATCTGCAATCGCATGCGCGCCGGAGGCACAGGCAGAGACTGTGGCATAATTAGGACCTTTCAGATTGTAACGTATGGAAACCAGGCCAGCAGACATGTCCACGATCATCATAGGAACAAAGAAAGGGCTTACCCTTCCCGGCCCGTCTTTTAGAAGGACCGAATGCTGGGTTTCCATAACGTCTACCCCTCCGATCCCGCTTCCGATAACTGCTCCAGCTTTGTCCGGGTCGAATGAGTTGGAGTCCAGCTTCGCATCCTGCATTACCTGAAAAGCAGTGGACATAGAGTACTGCTCGTGCAAACCCATTCTGCGGGCTTCCTTCTTGTCGATATACTGCAGAGGGTCAAACCCTTTTACCTCAGCCGCAATCCGGGTGGTAAAATTCGAAACGTCAAACCTGGTTATCTTACCTGCTCCGGATTTGCCGCTTTTCAGAGCTTCCCACAGCTCCTCCACACTGTTACCCACCGGAGAGATAACCCCCAACCCGGTGAGAACTACTCTCCTTTTCATTTAACTCACCTGATTTTATGATTTCTTACTAATGCAAAAACCATTTTCAAATAGAGCTTTTATGCTTCCTTGGAACTGTTCTGCTTGATATATTCAATCGCCTGTCCCACAGTCGTGATCTTCTCAGCCTCCTCGTCCGGTATCTCCAGGTTGAACTCCTCCTCTAAAGCCATTACTAACTCCACCGTATCTAAGGAATCAGCTCCTAAGTCGTTTACAAAAGAAGCCTCCGGCGTAACCTGAGCCGGGTCCACTCCCAACTGCTCCACGATTATTTCCTTTACCTTTTCATCCACTGATGCCATTTTTTCACCTCCTCCTTTTTAATTGTTATCCCTGATTCTTTTCTTTATTTTTTTCCCTTGAACCTTTAAACCTTTGAACTTTTCTTTTACGTCGGGCGTAAAGCCTGACGCTACGTTTTTTCGCTCCCTGCTACCAGCTTTTTTACATCAGCAATCCACCATCCACCTGCATCACCTGTCCGGTAATATAACTCGCTTCATCCGAAACCAAAAATGCAACAGTATTTGCCACGTCTTCAGGCAACCCTTCTCTTCTCAAAGGGATGGAAGAAAGAAAAGCCTTTTTCGCCTCTTCCGGAATCTTTTCCGTCATCTCGGTCTTGATATATCCAGGTGCTACTGCGTTGACTGTTATATCCCTTGAAGCTAACTCCTTAGCTAAAGACTTGGTCAGGCCCAAAAGCCCAGCTTTGGAGGCAGAATAGTTCACCTGCCCGATATTCCCCATTAACCCCACAACCGAGCTTATGTTTACGATTCTTCCGGATTTTTGTTTCAGCATAATCCTGGAAACCGCCTTGCTTAAGTTAAATGTGCCTTTGAGATTCACATCTATAACTTTATCCCAGTCCTCCTCGCTCATTCGTATCAAAAGTTCATCCCGGGTTATACCAGCATTGTTGACTAAAATATCGATCTGCAAAAATTCCTCCAGCGCTTTTTTTAAACCTGCTTCCACCATAGAGTAATTTGATACGTCCACCTTTTGGGCCAGGGCTTTTATATTTTTCTCGGTTTGCAGCTCAGATGCCACTTTTTCAGCTAACTCCAAGTTTACATCCCAGAGAATCAAATTTACACCGGATGAAGCAAGCTTTTCAGAGATAGCTTTTCCTATCCCTTGTGCGGCACCGGTGATTAAAGCAACTTTCCCTTTTAAACCCATATCTTAGGCCTCAACTGCCTTATACTCCTTTACGAACTGCTCAAGCTCGGAAAGCTTATCTATCCCGTATAAGTTGACCTCTTTAAAAGACCTCCTCAAAAGCCCTTGCAGGACTTTCCCCGGACCTATTTCAACAAAATCTCTTATCCCCTGACTGTAAAGATATTCTATCGACTGTTGCCACAGAACCGAGCTGGTTATCTGCTCTATCAGAAGATATTTCAGCTCAACCGGATCTTTGGTTGGAGTGGCAGTGACGTTGGCAATCAATGGTGCTTGTCCTGGATTGATTTTCATGCTGTTCAGAACCTCTGCCATCCCTTCTTTTGCCAAAGCCATCAAAGGGGAGTGATAAGCACCACCTACCGAGAGCAGCATAACCCTTTTTGCACCGAATTCCTTAGCTAACTCAGCCCCTTTCTCCACACCTTTTAAATCACCGGTTATGGCTACCTGGTCAGGGGAATTGAAATTGGCTGGCTGAACTATACCATAATTAGACGCCTGTTTACACAACTCCAGAACCTTTTCTCTGGACAAGCCGATAATTGCCGCCATAGTCCCTTTTTCTTTATCACATGCCTTTTGCATCAGAAGGCTCCGGTGTTTGACTGCTTTGAGCCCGTCTTCAAACGAAAAAAATCCAGCACAAACTGCGGCTGAATACTCACCTAAACTATGTCCGGCTACAAAAGAGGGGAGAATTCCTTCTTTTTTTAGAAACTGCCACAGAGACACACTGTGAACAAAGATGGCTGGCTGGGTATATTTGGTCTGAACTAAAAGCTCTTCTGGTCCTTCAAAGCTGACTTTCGCTAAATCGTATTCCAGAACATCTGAGGCTTTAGCATAAAGCTCTTTTACCTCAAAGGAGGACTCATACAAATCTTTAGCCATCCCCACATACTGGGAACCCTGACCGGGAAAGACGAAGGTAAATTTTTTATCCATAAATTTTATTGTGCGACATTCTCTTTGTCATTCTGAAGAGGTCCAAATGGACGACTGAAGAATCAATTGAATTTTACTTGAAAACAGATTCTTCGCCCTACGGGCTCAGAATGACAGTTATCATTCTTGCTCCTTGTTGGTCTCCTGACCAACAAGGCTCCGTTGGTGAAGACACCAACGGAGAGCAATTTAATCTTCTCTCTTCTTTTGCTACATGCTCCTTGCTACGAGCTACCTGCTTTTCTTACCATCTAATCACTGCTGAGCCCCAGGTGAATCCTGCCCCGAAAGCCACCAGAAGAGTGATGTCACCTGGTTTTATCCGGCCGGATTTCCTTGCCTCGTCTAAGGCAATCGGGATAGAGGCAGCAGAGGTGTTCCCGTATTTATCTATATTGACGAAAACCTTTTCCATAGGCATTTTTAACCTTTTGGCAGTTGCCTCGATAATCCTTATATTTGCCTGATGCGGAATTAGAAGGTCAATCTGCTCCGAGGAGATATTGGCTTCTTTTAAAGCCTTCAAAGCTGCATCCCCCATCGACCTAACGGCTGATTTAAAAACCTCGCTTCCTTCCATCTTGATGTATTGATCCCCTTTATCGATATTCTCTTTGGTCAGAGGCGTCCTTGTTCCGCCAACCGGAATATGCAAAAGATTAGCCAGGGAACCATCTCCGCATATATAAGTGGCTAATATGCCCTTATTATTTTCCTGAGTCCTCTGAACAATAGCTGCACCAGCTCCGTCACCGAAAAGAACACAGGTGTTCCGGTCATTCCAATTGGTGATCTTGGATAAAACTTCGACCCCGATTACCAGGATGGTCTTGTATTTCCCGGAATAGATGAAAGCCTGAGCCACTGAAAGCCCGTAAATGAAACCACTGCAGGCAGCAACTATATCCATCACCGCGGCATTTTTCGCCCCCAATCTATCCTGAAGGATGCAGGCAGTCGAGGGTAAAAGATAATCCGGAGTAACGGTCCCGATCAGGATCAAATCGAGCTCCTCTGGTTTTATCTTTGCCTCTGCCATGGCTTTCTTTGTAGCTTCGAGACATAGATCGGAGGCAGCTGTCTCTTTATCTGCAATCCTTCTTTCCTTGATCCCGCTGCGGGCGGTTATCCATTCATCCGTGGTCTCGACCATCTTCTCCAAATCCGCATTAGTCAAAACCTTCTCCGGAGTAAAGGAGCCCGTTCCGGTGATAACTGCATCATATCGGTTAGACATCTTTACCCCTTCATCAGATTATTATTATTCGCAAGTTTCTCCTGGATCATCTCATTTACCTTTTCCTTAACCATATCGACTCCGACTTTTACAGCATTCTGGATGGCTTTGGGAGAAGACTTTCCGTGGCAGATTATAGAAACTCCATTCACCCCTAAAAGGGGGGCTCCGCCATATTCAGCATAGTCTAAAACTTTTCTTAAATCCCGGAGAGAGATTTTCAAAAGAAAAGCTCCGAATCTGAAAAGCAGGCTCTGCTTAACCCTTTTGTGAACCAAAGAAGTTAAAAATCCGTCAATGCTTTCCGTAAACTTCAAAACGATGTTACCCACGAAACCATCCGTGACCACCACGTCGCAGGTCCCTTTTAAAACGTCTGTCCCTTCAACGTTGCCTACGAAATTAACCGGGCCCTTTTCCAAAAGCTTGTGCGCCTCCTGAACTATGTCAGTCCCTTTGGTGCTTTCCTCTCCGATGGAAAGCAGACCTACCTTGGGAGATTCCTTTTTCAAAACATGGGAGGCATAGATGCTTCCCATCACCCCGAACTGGTAAAGGTTTATGGCTTTGCATTCTGCATTAGCTCCAACGTCTAAGAAGACCACCACCCCTTTTTCAGTGGGAAGGCAGGTGGCAATCGCCGGCCGGGAAACCCCTTCTAATCGGCCTAAGGTTAAAAGAGAGGTAGCCATCACCGCGCCGGTATTACCGCTGGAGATAAAAGCATCCACCTTGTTCTCCTTCTGCAGCCTGGTACCAACCGCGATGGAGGAGTTCTTCTTTTCCTTAAGTGCCTCAGTCGGGCTTTCCTCCATCCGCACATTTTCGGTTGCGTTTTCTATGGTGAAAAAAGAGTTGTGCAGGTTGAGCCTCAAAAGCTCCTTTTCGATTTTTTCTTTCTCCCCGACCAGGGTGATCTTGAAATCGTCGGTTTTCTTCTGGTAGGCTAAAAATGCACCTTCCACTACTGATCCAGGTGCATAATCTCCTCCCATGGCATCTAAGGCGATCCGGATCAAAGCTTACTCCTCCCTGCTTGCCGTATTCCCGCTAAAAGCGGGACTCCCGGCTCAGGTTGTCTCTTCTGGGGTTATGATTTCCTTGCCATCATAATATCCGCAATGCGGGCAGACATGATGGGGCAGTTTTGGCTGGTGACAATGAGAACATCTGGTAACATTCGGAGCGTCGAGTTTCCAGTGAGTTCTTCGTTTGGCTCCTCTGGTCTTGGAATGTCTTCTTTTAGGCAGTGGCATTTTCTTCTCCTGAATTATCTTTTCTTATGGTCATACTTCTTAGGTATTCCGTCTCCCTTTTTACTTCTTTTCAGTTTTCAAATCCCTTAGTTTCTCCCAGCGCGGGTCGATCTGTTCTTTCTTGCATTCACAGGTTGTTACGTTCAAATCTGTTCCGCAGGTCGGACAAAGCCCCTTACAGTCCTCCTGGCACAGTGACTTCAAAGGTATGGATAAAATCAAGCTTTCTCTCACCAGGTCATCCAGCTTGAAGAAATTTCCAGTCTGGACCTGGTTTTCCCGGTCGTCGGATTCCAGGATTATCTGGTCTTTTTCTTCCTTGAGCAGGAATCTGATATCTGCTTTCAAGGTCTGAGAGTATTCTTTCAGACAGCGGGAGCACTCGAATAAGGCTACGGTTTCGACCTTTCCCTCGCCGATATAATTCTTCCAGGAGCGTAAGACCCTCAGGTTCACTTTGACCGGGTGGGGAAACTCCACCCATTCGATTTTAAGCCCCAGGGAGTCAGCAGTTCCTTCTAAGTCTAAATAATTTACCTCATCCCTGAGAGATTTCAGGTCAATCTTCATAAACTAAGATAAATAAAAAATTAAACCCCGCTTGTCAAGGAAAATCTCCTACATCCAGATTAAAACAAAAGACCTTAGGTTAAAAACCTAAAGCCTTTATTGAATATTACAGCCTTGATTACCGTTCTGTTTGGAATGATTTGAAAATAAAAATGATTTCATTAATGGAATTCATGCAAGGACATCAGGTCTTTGCGGGACTATGCATGCAATTTTCATGTAGGGGCGTATTGCAGTTCGACCGGCTCACTGCTCTGAGCGAAGTCGAAGAGCAATACGCCCCTATAACAGACCTATGTCGAAGACAACTCAGGCTACTGTCAACAAACAATGAGGTCGAGAGAACCTCGCCCCTGCGGTTCGCACAGCTTTTTTAAATAAGAACATCCCCAATCTTGATTGGGGATGGCACCCTTTACTATTACTTTGTCTTAATGGGGTGGCACCCTCAAACGAGTTTGAGGGTGACCTTTGTCACATTTGTAGCGGAGGTCTTCAGATAGCGATTTTTAGAATATTGGCAGACCAAGAGCGAGTCCGCCTTCGACGGATCGCCCCTACAAAAAATAAAAAAACCCTCCCGCATTTCTGCGGGAGAGCTTATAATGCGGTTAAATCTTATTTTATAATTTAACTACATTAATTGCCTGTGGTCCTTTGGGACCCGGGGTGATATCGAAGCCAACCTGGTCTCCCTCCTGCAGGGACTTATATCCCTCTGCCTTGATGGCTGAAAAATGCACGAAGACGTCCTTTCCGCCATCGCTCGGCTCGATAAAGCCAAAACCCTTAGCCTCGTTAAACCACTTTACTTTCCCTTCTGCCAAAACTTTCTCACCACCTTCCGTTGAAAAAAATGTTAAAAACAAAAACCACGAAGAAACCCACTAAAAACCAGAGGCTTTCGTGGTCAATTACGCTCTTTTCTATATTACTCTAAAATCCACTTACTTAATCCTTCAAAAGCCAACTGCTTATTGTTATACGTAAATAAATAAAAATAGCGAGTAAAAAATTCAAAAAATACTATTATACTTATCGGCAGAAATGAATTAAAGGTATAGGGAAAAATTCAAATGCTCAAGATTCATAAGAATCACAAGCCTTTAATCTGATTCCCCTGAAAAACCTGCTTGACGAAATCAACCACATTCATTTATTGGGAGTTTAAAGATGGAGGTAAAATGGATAAAGACAAGCTCTGGTATTATGAGAAGCTGTCGGCTAAAGTCCTGCAGAGTTTGAAAAAAAACAACATCGAAGCCTTTTATTTCAAAACCGGAAAAGAGGCGAGGGAAAAAGTCTTGAGTTTAATTCCAGAGGGTGCATCTGTTGGCTTAGCTGGCTCGGTTACCTTAAAAGAATTGGGGATATTAGATGAGTTGATGAAAGGAAATTATAAACTATACAATCAATATCTCCCGGACCTTTCTAAAGAAGAAAGTTTGAAAATAAGAAAAGAAGGAGTTAGCGCTGACTATTTTCTTTCCGGAACCAATGCGGTTACGTTAAACGGAGAGCTTGTCAATATCAGCGGTATGGGAAATAAGATCGCGGGGCTTTGCTATGGAAAAAAAGTGATAATCGTTTGCGGGGTAAACAAAATCGTCAAAGATATAAAAGAGGGGATAGACCGGACCAGGAATCTATCTGCCCCGATGAATGCTAAAAGGCTGGATTTTAATACCCCTTGCAGGGAAACAGGTTTTTGCGATTATGATCTGTGCCGTGCTCCAGAATTCGACCGGATGTGCAATCAGCTTTTAGTGATCGAGGGCGAAAGGGAAAAAGGAAGGATAACCGTGATTTTAGTAGGGGAGGAGTTAGGGTTTTAATATATGGAGTACATCGTCCGTGCTTATCTTGGTAGCCGCAACCTTCAGGTTGCGAATCATAAAAGCGCAGACTAAAGTCTGCGGCTACCAACCCGAGGGTGGAGGGCGAGGAAACCTCGCCCCTACAAAAACCGGTTATCCACGCTATCTCAAACTTGGTAAATATAAATTATTTTAGGAGGACATAGATAATGGCAAGATACCATATGAAAAAAAAGGACCGGGAGATAACCGATTCAAATGAATTGATGGAAATTCTGAAACGAGGGAAGTATGCAACGATTTCCATGTGCCGGAAAAATGAACCTTACATCGTTGCCTTGAATTACGGTTATGACAAGGACAAAAATGCTCTTTATTTCCATTGCGCAAAAAAGGGATTGAAGATTGATTTTATTAATGAAAATCCTCAGGTGTGCGGAACTATAATAGAAGACCTGGGCTATGTAACGGATGAATGCGAACAGAAATATCGTTCAGTGGTGTTCTGGGGAGAGATGTTTATTGTGGAGAATCTGGGAGAAAAGAAGCATGGAATAGATGTGTTGATAAACCATTTGGAAAAAAATCCGGGCAAGGTAAAGGAAAAATCTATCAAAAGCGAACAAAGCTACCAAGACGTAGGGATATTGAGATTGGACATAAAGGAATTGATCGGCAAGAAAAGAATGTAGTTTCCTGTAGGGGCGGGGTTTCCCCGCCCTTGTCTTTTTGCGTAGGGGCGTATTACACAATACGCCCCTACAGGTTTTTTGTAGCGGAGGTCTTCAGACCTCCAGTTTTTTCTTGTAGGGGCAATTTCCAGATGGATCCAAATGGACATGAATTGCTCCTACATTTGTAGAGACGCATAGAATGCGTCTCTATGTATTTTTTTGAAAATAAAAGATGACTTGACTTTTGGAAGATAATGAATAAAATAAGGACAAAAAGAACAATAGGATGAGGACTAAGAAATGAACAATTAAACTCAAAGTAGCGTAACCGAAAACCATGTCTGCGAAATTGATAGAAGAAGAGAAACAAAAACTAAAGGTATTTTTGTACCGCGCTCAGGAATTAAAAAATAGAAGATTATTCAAAGATGGATATCCAAAACATTTTCTAGAGGTTTACATTGGTAAAAAGATTGGATATAAAACAATTTTCCCTGATGAAGACGATTTCCGCTCAATGTTAATCGATTTTCGAACTTTTTTGCTACAGGATGAGCCAAATCATTTTTATTCTATATGTAATCTTCTTCATACAAAGTTAGAAAGTGACGAACTGAAAAAGCAAATAGCTGAGATACGAGCATCTTTTAAAACAGCCTTAGAAGAATCCTATATAGGTCAGACCTTTATTGATAAGGAATTTAATCCTGAAGAAAACCTCCACTATTGGTTGAATGAACTTCTATTCCATACGGGACAAAAGAAGAATGTAATTTCAAATAGATTCAATGAATCTAAAAGACCTTTATTAAAATATGACTTTGTTACTACTGTTCTTGACCTATCAGAGTATATATTTACTTTATCAACTGTAATTAGCCAAATTCTTCAAGAGTGAATTAAGATTTTCATTATATGTATTAGTCATAAGTTCAAAATAGAAACTTAAGAAAGGAGTATCTACATGGAAAGAAGATTCAACCAATTAACAAAAGTAAGTAAAGTTCATTTTCTTTTGACTTCGTTAGCAGTTTGCCTTCTGACAATTTTGTTCTTTGGGATAATCAACGCCCAAAAGCTCACATATCCACCTGCCCGGATGGACAATGTCGTGGATGACTATTTTGGCACCAAGGTGCCTGACCCTTATCGCTGGCTGGAAAACCCTGATTCACCTGAAACGCAAGCCTGGGTGGAGGCTGAGAATAAGCTTACCCATACTTATATTGGCGCTATCCCGGCAAGGGAGAAAATCAAAGCCCGGCTGACCGAATTAATGAATTTTCCCAGATATTCTACTCCCCAAAAAGAAGGCGGGCGCTACTTTTTCTCCAAAAATGATGGACTGCAGAACCAGTCAGTCCTCTATATGCAGAAAACTCTGACTGGTGAACCGGAGGTAGTGCTGGACCCGAATAAACTTAGCCCGGATGGGACCATTGCCCTTTCGCTTCTGGCTTACAGTAAGGACGGAACCCTTTTGGCATACGGTATATCTAAAAGCGGAAGCGACTGGCAGGAAATCAAGATTCTAAATATCGACACTAAGAAGGAATTTCCTGAGACTATAAAATGGTGTAAGTTCACCAATGTGGCCTGGAAAAATGACAGCACTGGTTTTTTCTATAACCGGTATCCTGAGCCGGGCTCAGTCCCGGAAGAGGACCAGTATAGTTACAACAAAGTCTACTTCCACAAGCTTGGCACTTCTCAAGCCGAGGATCAGTTAGTCTCTGAAGACCCAGAGCACAAAGAGCTTTCCTTCACACCCTTCATCACTGAGGATGGGAAATATCTGGTCTTATATGTGGAGCTTGGAACAGACCCGAAAAACCGGGTCTACTATCGTGAAGTCGAGAGTCAGAACCCCTTTATCAAACTCTTAGATAAAGCAGATGCCAATTATGCCTTTGTTGGTAATTTAGATACTCTCTTCTATTTCCGCACCGATTTAGATGCCCCGCATGGCAAGATCATTCAGATCAATATCAAAAATCCAGACCCGAAGAACTGGAAGGAGGTCATTCCTCAGACAACCGAGGTACTCTCAGACGCCAGAATGGTGGATGGCCAGCTTGTGGTCGTTTCCATGCAGGATGCACACGACAAGCTTAAACTGTATGACTTTAACGGAAAATTCAAAAAGGAAATCGATTTGCCTGATTTAGGCTCAGTTGGCTACATCTCTGGCAGACGCACTGATAAGGAGATGTTTTTTGAGTTTACCTCTTTTCTTTATCCCACAACCATTTTACGCTATGACTTTGAGAAAGGGGAAGTCTCGACTTTTTACCAGCCAGAGATCAATTTCATTTTCTCAGCTTATGAAAGCCAGCAGATATTCTATGACTCAAAAGACGGGACCAAAGTGCCGATGTTCATCGTTCATAAAAAAGGGCTGAAGTTTGACTACTCCAATCCAGTTCTGCTTACTGGTTATGGAGGTTTTAACGCGAGCATGCAACCTTATTTCTCTATTTCCCGTTTGGTCTGGCTGGAAAACGGCGGTGTGTTTGCTTTAGCCAATCTGCGCGGGGGGAACGAATATGGCGAAGCCTGGCATCAGGCAGGGATGCTTAACCGAAAGCAGAATGTGTTTGATGATTTTATCTCCGCAGGCGAGTGGCTGATTCAGAACCGTTTCACCAGCACTGACAAGTTAGCTCTCATTGGAGGAAGCAATGGCGGACTTTTAGTAGCTGCCTGTATGACCCAGCGCCCGGAATTATACGGAGCAGTCATCTGTCAGGTGCCACTTACCGATATGTTAAAGTATCAGAAATTCACAGTGGGTCGCTACTGGATACCTGAATATGGGGATGCGAGCAGAAGCCCGGAGGAGTTCACCTACATTTATGCTTATTCTCCTCTGCAAAACGTCAAAAAGGGAACGGTTTATCCTCCAACTCTAATCACCACCGCAGATACTGATGACCGGGTCGCACCTTTGCATGCTAAGAAATTCGCCGCTGCCCTGCAAGCCGTAAATGCAGGCAATAATCCAATTCTACTACGGGTGGAAACCAAAGCCGGGCACGGCGGTGGAAAACCGACGTCAAAAGTTATTGATGAACAGTCCGATATCTATGCTTTTTTATTCAAGATATTCGGGATGGGTCAGTCACAGTAAAGATAACATTCGGTAGGCCAGACATCCCTGTCTGACCTGTAGGGGCGAGGTCCCCTCGCCCAGTGATTTTGGGCTGGGCAACCCAGCCCCTACACTTCGCAAGCTGAAGCTTGCGCCTACCATGATCTTTCCTAACCGGTGGACCCACGTTGCCTCAAAGTGGGTGAATATCCCGCCTTGAGGGCAAGGTGGGGCTACTGCTTGACAAAAAATCTAAAATTCAAGGAGACAAAAATGGGTAGAGTAGAGAATAAGGTTGCCATCGTAACCGGTGGGGCTTTGGGAATCGGCAAATCAGCCTGTATTTACCTGGCAGAAGAGGGAGCAAAGGTTGCAGTGACCGATATTTTAGACAGAGAAGGACAAGGTGTATCAGACCAGATAAAAAAATCTGGCAGCATTGCGAAGTTCTGGCATCTGGATGTCTCAAATGAAAAAGAAATCCAGAAAGTTTTTGCAGATATTCAGAAAACCTTCGGGAAAATCGATGTCTTAGTTAATAATGCAGGCATAGCCGGAGTAAGCAAGCCAACCCACGAGATCACTGAAGAGGAGTGGGATCGGGTTATGGCTGTCAATGTCAAAGGAGTATTCTTCTGTACCAAACACGTAATACCCTATATGAGAAAAGCCGGAGGCGGAAGCATAATCAATCTTTCCTCTATTTACGGCATCGTGAGTGCACCGGATGTACCGCCATATCATGCTTCCAAAGGTGCGGTCAGGATAATGACCAAAACCGATGCTTTCCTTTATGCGCAGGATAAAATAAGGGTAAATTCAATTCATCCCGGTTTCATCTGGACACCAATGGTAGAAAACTACCTAAAATCCCAGGGAGATTTCGAAGCAGGTAGAAAAATGTTAGACAGCTTACAGCCGGTTGGACATATAGGCGAACCGGAGGATATTGCCTACGGGATTATCTACCTGGCATCAGATGAATCCAAATTTATCACTGGCAGCGAACTGGTCATCGATGGCGGATATACCGCCAGGTAACGCAATTAGGGCTCAGTAGGGGCGAGGTCCCCTCGCCCTGTCTGACTCAGGGAAACCTGAAGGTTTCCTCTGCATTTTTGCTTGACAAAATTTGTACGTTGATAACCTGAACGAGAAGAAATTTGTAGGGGTACAGTCCCGCGCGTGTAGTTTTTCAGTATTTCGGTAACGGTTTATTATAAAAAATGCTCTAAGAAAGAAATTGGAAATAAGGTGGAGAACAATGAAATCGCAATCATATTTAAGAAGGTGTTGTTATTTAAACAGATATCGCGTAGGGGTGGAGCTTGCCTCCACCCATCACCTTCTGCGGCGGGATGCCCCTACAGCTTGACTATACTCTTAGACAAGGAGAATCAATGAAGAAAAATCAGGTAATCAAAGCCATAATCAATCACAAATCTATTCGCCGGTTTAAACCGAAATCCCCCACGAATGAGATAATAAGGACAATCGTTCGGGCAGGACAGCAGGCTCCTTTCTCTTCGCAGGTTTATAGTCTGTTACTCTCACGGAATCAAAAGAAAAATCCTTTCAGGGCTCCCCTTTTGTTCACTGTCTGTATCGATTTTCACAAACTCCAGCTTATTATGAAGAAGAGAAACTGGAGACTGGTCTCGAATGACCTTTTC